>SUVJ01000057.1 GCA_015062045.1 Akkermansiaceae bacterium | reverse complement strand
AGGAGAGATAAAAGAGTTGCGGCAGGAACATTAGTTCCGGGACCAATCACACGCCGAGAAACCGCCGTATGCCATAAAAGGCACGTACGGTGGTGTGAGAGGGGGCGAAAGCCCCCTACTCGCTCGTTTACAGAATCAGTTTTTTACGGGGAGAGTGGGGGATTTCTCGTCTTTTTTATTGATAACGCAGGGGCTGTTGTGGTATACTTGCATCGGTATATGAGTAATGCGGAACAGGAACGTTTTTGGGATTTGGCTCGCCCGATTATGCGCAAATATTTGCCACGATATAAGTCTTGGTTAATAGGTGGAATTTTTGCCGGTGTAGTGGCCGCCGCCGCTGCCGGTGTGGGCTTGCCGGTTATTGTGCAAAGTATTGTACCCATAGTATTTGGTACAGAGGCACCGCCGGAGTGGTTTATGGCTGTTGTCAGATTTTTTGCCCCGGGTGTAAACAGTGGAGAGGAGGCTGCTGTTATTATCATGTGGGCAGCAGCATTATTTATACCGGTGGTAATGATGTTGCGCGGCTTGGCCACATATTTTAACGCCTACCTGTTAACTAAAGCAGGTGTGGGTGTTATGACGGATTTGCGCACGGATTTATTTGCGCGTTTACAGTATCTCTCCTTCTCCTTTCATGATCGCAATACTCGCGGTAAATTGATGACTACCGTTATTCAATTTACACAGGGGTTACAACAGCAGCTTATACAGGTGTTGAATGATTTAGTGGTGCAGCCGCTCACTTTGGTAGCAGCTATCGGTTATTTGGTGTATGTGGCTGTTACAAACCAAAATGCGGCTGTTTTGCTGGGTAATTTGGTGATTACGGCTTTGTGTATCCCCATTGTTCGCTGGGTAGGCAAGAGCATGGTTAAAAAAATGCGCAAGGTGATGGCCGGTATGAACTCCGTTACCTCGGATGTGGAGGAGGCCCTGGCTGCACAGCGGGAGGTACGCGCGTTTAACTTGCAGCAACACCGTGAGCAGTTGCTTTCTGCCAGTATTGCTCGTTTTAATAAAGCCATTATACGCGTAGAGGCATGGAAAGCCTCCGTAGCGCCGTCCATTGAGTTTGTGAGTGCCCTGGCTTTATCGTATTCCTTATATCGCAGTAGCGGGGCGGGGCTTACGTTATCTCAATTTACGGCCATTGCCACGGCTTTCTATTTTTGCTATGATCCTATTAAGAGATTGGGAACGGTAGCAAACTATTGCCGTATTATGGCCACCTACATAGATGGGATTAATGAAATTGCACAGGCAAAAGATGAAACGCCCGAGCCGCAGCAGCCGCGCAGTATTATGCCTGCGGTGCGTGGAGATGTTGATTTTGAACATGTTACTTTTTCATATAATGAAGAGAAAACTGTTTTGCATGATGTAACCGTGCATGTGCCTGCCGGGCAAACGGTGGCATTGGTGGGCCCCAGTGGCTCCGGTAAAACAACGTTTATCAATCTGATTTGCAGATTTTACGACCCTGTTAATGGCTCTGTGAAGATAGATGGTGTTGATTTGCGTGATATTTCACGGGTAGAGCGTACGCAAGCCATAGGGTTGGTGTCCCAATTTGCTGCCTTGTTCCGGGATACTATTGCAGAAAACATACGTGTGGGCAACCCCGGGGCAGATGATGCCGCTGTACGCAGAGCCGGAGACGCTGCCTGTGTAACAGAGTTTGCCGAGCAAAAGCCCGAGGGCTATAACCTGATGCTGGCAGAGGGTGGCGGCGGCTTGTCGGGCGGGCAAAAACAGCGTGTATCCATTGCTCGTGCCATACTCAAAGATGCCCCCATCCTGATATTGGATGAAGCTACCTCTGCGCTCGATATGAAGAGTGAGGCCATTATTCAGAGTGCGTTAGAGGATATGGCAAGTAAACGCACCACCTTTATCATTGCTCACCGTTTCAGCACAATCCGCAAAGCTGAGCGCATTTTGGTATTTAATGATGGTTGCATTGTGGGGGATGGCTCTCATGCAGAGCTGTATGCCTCATGTGCTCTTTATCGGTCCCTTTACGATGAACAGGTGCGCAGCGCAACCGAAGAAGAAAAGGAGAACCTTGTATGATTAGCAGAATACTCAATTTTTCCAAGCTCTTTTTACTGCCTCATTTAAGGTGGTTGATTATTACTTTGATAACAGGGTTGCTTACAGCCGCTGCCAGTGGCTTAGGCGTGCCGTTGATGGTCAAATTCGTGTTCCCCATTGTTTTTTGGGACGGTGCCGGGGAGCAACCTTTGCTCATGCAATACATACCAAGTTTGCAGCAAATACAACACAGCACCCTGCTGTTGCTTGCCTGTGCCAGTATGCCTTTGGTTTTTGCCGTGCGCGGGGTGGCTATGTGGGCAAATCATATAGTTGTTAATATATTGGGTATCCGTATTCTTGAAAGCCTGCGTACCACCGTGTTTCACCATGTGCAACAATTGCCCATTGCTTATTTGGAGGGGCAGCGCAAGGGTGACATTGTGAGCCGAATTGTTGCGGATACCGGTAATGTGCAAAATGTGCTTTCTCATGTGGCTAATGATTTGGTAAAACAGCCCATTACCTGTATCTGTGCTTTTTGCGCGTTCTTGTATTTATTGTTCAGCACCGGTAGCCCGGAGATGGCTCTTGTGCTTCTCTTTATTGTCTTGGCTGCGTGGCCCATTATCAGCTTCGGTAAGCGCATCTCCATGCGCGCACAGCAAGCACAGGCTGAGCTGGGGGAACTTAATACCGTGGTTCAGCAAAATCTCGAAACCCAGCGTGAGATTCGTGCGTATGCCTTGGAACCCCGTGAGATTGCGGACTTTGCCTCTGCCTCCGTTTCTTATAAGCGTAATTTAGTTAAGCTTGTTAAGTACCAGCGGCTTATTATTCCTATTATGGAGACCGTTACAGCCTTGGCTCTTTCCTTCCTGCTTATCTCCGGCAAGCAGAGCGGCATGGGGTTGGAGGACTTTTTGGCGCTTGCCGCGGCCATGTTCTTTACCTTTGACTCTATGAAAAAAGCCGGGCAGGCTTTTAACCGCATGAATGAGGCGCAGGGCTCTTTGATGCGGTTGGAGGAAATCCTGAATGAGAAAAACCCCATTGCAGATCCCCAAAATCCCAAACAAATGCCACCGCGTGTGCGCGGGGATATTGAGTTCCGCAATGTGACCTTTGCTTATGATACCGGCAAGCCCGTGTTGAAAGATATCAATATCCATATCCCTGCCGGGCAAATTGTGGGCTTGGTGGGCCCCAGTGGAGCCGGCAAAACAACCTTTGCTAACTTAATACCCCGTTTTTATGAGGTAACGCAAGGCTCTGTGAGTGTGGATGGTATGGATGTGAGAGATGTTACCATGCATGACCTGCGTGAGCAGTTGGCTATCGTGGGGCAGCAGGCTCTGTTGTTCAGCGGCTCCATCAAAGAGAACATTGCTTTGGGTAAGCCCGGTGCTTCAGAGGCTCAAATTCAATCTGCCGCTAATGCTGCCCGGGTTTCCGTATTCCTTGATAATCAACCACAGGGTATTGATACCGTGCTGGGGCAGGGGGGCGCCGGGCTTTCCGGTGGGCAACGCCAGCGCGTGGCCATTGCCCGTGCTTTTGTAAAGGATGCCCCCATCCTCATTCTGGATGAGGCCACGGCTTCTCTGGATGCCGAGAGCGAGCGAGAAATCCAGCAGGAGCTGGACTCCCTGGCACAGGGCAGAACCACACTTATTGTGGCTCACCGCTTCAGCACCCTGCGCAATGCTCACCGTATTTTGGTGTTTGACCATGGGCGTATTGTGGGGGATGGCTCGCATGAGGCTCTGTATGCTGCCTGTCCGTTGTACAAAGAACTTTTTGACAGACAAGGAGCCGTGTAATCGCTATGTCCGTTCACCCTATTTCTCCGCGTGTATTGGCTCGTGCCACCACTGTATCGGCCGTTGCAGAGATGAGTAACTGGCAAGAGAGCGATCTCTTTGCCGCAGCCAAGCAAATACCGGCCTGGCTGGTTGCAGAGGATTTTGCGGGCAAAATCACAGATAATGTGATTGACTCTTTGCGCCTGGCAGATGGTTCCCCTCATTTTCTGGTACAGAAAGGGCGTAAGAAAACCGGGGTCTATGTGTTGTGTATCAGCTCCGTTGCATCTGCCGGGGCGCTTTCCCCGCGCCAATATGATTGGGCTACGGCGCATGCAGAAACCGATATCTGCGTGTTGCCTTGTGTGGTTCAACACCTTAAGGCAGATGCCGCTCGTTGTGCAGCGGAGCCGATTTGTGCGCTGCGAATTGACGGTAAATGGTGTGCGGATGCCCTTGCTCCCCAATTTTTGCCGGAGCCTCAGCGTGCGGCTTGCTTTTGGGGTGGTGCTGCCTCCCTGAAAGAGCGCAACCTTATAAGAGAGGTTGCCAACGGCGGCACGCCCATTTACCCCTACATTGCCGGTGTAGCCACGCATAAACACATGCCGCAAGGCAGCTCGCTGCGTTGCTCGGGTGATGGTGCCTTCCCCTTAATGATGGTGCAAACCGCAGGCACTCAAAACGGTGCATTACGCGTATTGTGGGCCGGACTTTACTCCGCCGAAAACCCGGTGAATGAGCTTGAGATATACGCCTTGCATCGGGATTCCATCGAGCTTTTGGATGCCCGTGGGCGCGTGTACCATGCTGCCTGTGCAGAGCTGAGCCTGTTCCCCGCTCGCCTTAAGGTCGGTATGCACCTGCGTTGGTCCGTCAATATCTATACGGATTCATACACCCCGGCAAAGGAGTTCATCCCCGAGCTTCTTGCAGAGAATAAGCATGTTAGCCGTTTTTGTGCTAAGGTTCAGCGTGTTACTCCCATAAATTGCTTTGGGACACGTGCCTATTGCCTACAGGTTGCGGCGTCTGCCAAATTGCCGGAGTTACAGTTCAATGTATATGTGACGGATAACTTGCTGCAAGGGCGAATCCCCCGCGTTGGGGAGGCTGTTGTAGTGAGCGGTTCCATGCAGGCAGCCCCGGATTCCTTGGTAGATACCTCCGTCTCTTGGGCGGATTCTCCGCAATCTGCCGCAGCGGCGCAAGAAGACGCGCTGGATACCCTTGCCGAAAAGGAAAAGGCAGCCGTATGGATCTATAGTGCACCTTTGGCTGAGCTTGTGGCGGCTTTTATACGTGCCGGCTACAGTTGGGATGAGCCCTTTGTGCCGCTGTATCGTTTCGGCCGCCCCGATTTTCGCTTGCGTTCCCCGCAGGGTACCCGTCTTTTTGTAATGGTTGACACCGTGGTCAATGGACGGCAGGATCAATTGGGGTATCGCTGCCGCTTTTACCCGGATAAATATCCCTCTCACATGAACCGCACCCCACAAGGTGACGGCCCCGCAGATATCTGCTTTGTAACGCTGCATCTTGATTCTGTAAAAGGTACGGAATACGCGCTTAAGACAGAGTTTTTCGGTTCCCCTGTCTCCCTTTCTTTGCCCCTGAGCATAAGCGTGGTACGCCATCAAACGGCGGATGAACAAAGTGCTGTAGAGTTGTTTGCAGACTGCATGAGTACGCAGGATTTTACCCGCATTTTACCCTATTTGAGAGAAGACCTGCACTACATCTCTCAAACCGCCGGGTTGGAGTATGCCTCAAAGGCGGATGCTTTGCGCCACCTGCGCTCTTGCTTTGATAATTGGCAGAAACACAAGCTGTTAAATGAGTTGAGCTTTACTGTGCATCAAATAGAGCATAACGGTGCACCCCGTTTGTGTTGTTTGGCCTCACAACAGGGCGTTGCGGTATCTGCTACCATGCTGGCACTGAAAGACGGGCAGATTAGTGAGATTCTTGCCGTGGCTGCACCCGTCAATAATAATGAAACATCCCGCTCATGAAAATTCCGCCACATTGGGTAAAAGAACAAACGTTAATTGGCGAGCGTAAGCTCACTTTGTGCGGCAGCTCCTTCGAGTCCATGGAGCACGCGCGGGCTCAATTGGAGCATAAGCGTGCACTGTGGCAAGCATATCTTGCCAACCCTGCAGCTCACCCAAGCTTTGTTTCGCAGTTGAGGGCGTTAGATATGCTCCCCCATGAGCAGGAATACCATGTAACCGTTACAGAATCCATTGCCGCACAACTGAATGCGGATAATGTTATCACGCGCAATCGTTATGGCTCTTTGGTGCTTAATTCTGAAAGCCTTTGCTTTGTGGATGTAGACTCTTTTAACGATTCCCTCTTGCGCCGTCTGTTCGGTTTGCATCGCTCCCCGGAGCTTCTGTTGCTGCAAAAAGTACGCTCCCTTTGTGCAGAGGATTCCACTTTATCCGCCCGCGTGTATCGTACAGCCCATGGCTGGCGCGTGTTGCTGCAAGGGGCGGGCATCAGCCCGGTTTCTCCCCGCATGGAGCAATTGTTTGATGCTTTGCAGGCAGACCCGTTATACAGAAACCTTTGCCGCAAGCAGTTATGTTGGCGGGCTCGTTTGAGCCCCAAGCCGTATCATTTGGGGCTGCCCCGTTTCCCCTTTTTAACGGACTCTGCGCAAGCCCCCACCCAAATGGCAGAGTGGCTTGCGTTATATGAACAGAAAACCGCCCCCTTCGGCGTGTGCAGATTGCTGGACTCCTTCGGCCCATCTATAGAATCAGATATTCTTCAACTGCATGATACTCAAACCCGTGCCTTAATTCCCGACCTCCCATTGCGTTGATATGCACCATTGCCTCTTTGTCTTATTAACCTGTCTGCTGTGCGCCTGCTCGTGTTCTGTGCCTTTGCCGGAGCAAAAGCCCGGCCTTGCTACTGCAACATATACGCATGAAGTTGTGCTCCCCCTGCAAGATGAAGCGGGTTGGGTTAATGATTGGGATACTGCTTTACACATACCGTTTAATGTTCATCCCCATAAAAAGGGGCGTTCTGCGTTTGAGTTTGCTACCCCGCATTGCATGCCCCTTATCCCCTCTCGCATGTATTTCGAGGTTGAGTATGTGCATGGTGAAGTGAAAGGGAATCAATTCACGGCAGTGCTGTTTTTAAATTTGCGCAATATCAGTGATAACCCTTTTTGTATACCTGCCATTATCAGAATAGAGGGTGCACTGCCCGCCAATAATGCTGAGCTGCCGCTACCGGTGCGTTATACCGTTTTGGATAATTGGGGCCCCCGTATTCACCCCAATAACGCATGGTATCACCCCTCTTGGTTTCAACGCGGTATCCGCGTAAATATCCTGCCGTATACTCAGGCACCGCCTTTGCCCTGAACAGACTGAAAATTTATTCTTGCAAAATTCTACCAAGTTGGTAGAATTAAAGCATGAACATGCTTCGTTATGCTTTGTTGGTGGCGTTGGGTGCATCTGCGGCAATGGCCGCAGAGATTCCGCAGAATTTGGGTAATGTCATGTTTGTGGGGGATTCTATCACACATGGGTTCGGTACGCCATCATACAGATGGCCCTTGCACAAGATATTGGTAGATAATGGGGTAAAGTATAATGCTGTAGGTGTTACAGAGGGGAACCAGAACCCTCGTTTTTGTGTGAAACCCGGCACCCTTTATGCCGGTGTTGCCTTTAACAATCGTCACTCTGCCATGAGCAGCGAGCGTGCGTATGAGATAGCCGGGCGAATCAATTCCTCCGGCCGCCTCGGTAACTCCAACATTGCTGATTGGCTGGGGTTGGATGCCTCTTACCAGGTAAGTTTAAGCTTGATATGCCTACCCAAACACCGGATTTGGTGGTGATGATGATTGGCACCAATGACACGTTTGGTGATTATGGAAATAAAGGCGGTGTAGGGGCAGGGGATAACATGTTGAAAGCCCAAAATAATCTCATCGGCTCCGTGGCAGAAAACGGCACGTGGAGCGGTACGGGGGATTTGGATGTCATTGTTGATTCTTTACGTAAGGTGAACCCGGGAATGCGCATTATCATTTTGCCCATACCCACATGGCATGATGCGCGCCGTAATAATAACAAAGCGGACGATTTTGCGGCGTTGATGGCTTATAATGAAAATCTTAAAAAGTGGGTTAATGCCAAGAAATTGGAGTTTGTTGATATTAATGAGGTGTTGGTTAACCCGTCCGGAGAAGATAAACCCGGCGTGGCAGAGGTGCAATTTTTTCATGCGGTGGACCGCTTACACCCCACCGTACAGGGGGATTTGTTGATAGCAGCCAAGGTAGCAGCGGCTCTCGGTGTGCCCGGGCGTACCGTTGGCTTGCCTCGCAAAGCTGTGGTGAATCATACTCCGGCAACCGATCTGAAGGCACCTTTCACGCGTGCTGCGCTTCCATTGCCGCAGATAAGCTGCCCCACTTTTACTGTATCTGTAAATTGCAGTGTAGGCAATGGGGCTACAGAGGGGTGGGTTACAAATGAAGGCTTGCGTTTTACCCTGGGCAATGGTGAGAATACCGGGGTGATGACGGTAACGGAATCCGCCGTGCTTTGGGGTGAAAAAGCAGATAAGGTATTGTATTGTGCGGATATGTCTGCCAATCAACAAGAGCTGCGTGTAGCCTACGTGACGGGGGATGCCGCCACCGGTTATACCCCCGGTTTTTACGTATGGCTGGGTGAGCACCTTATTGGCGAGGCCTTGCCGGGTATGGCTCCCGAGCTCAATGGGCATGTCAAGGGGGTATTTCTTTCTCGCCGCGGCACGCCGGAGGTGAGGGTTGAATCCGTAGCTGTGGAGTCCGGCGCCTACGCGCCACCCGTTGCCGAGTAATGAGTATTTAACTTGCTTTTATTTACCATCGTTTAGACTTGACACAGAGAATCTCATTTGATAGAAAATATTACATGCTCAAAACATTATCTATATTGTCAGCGTTATTGCTTGTGGCCGCACCTGTTGAGGCATCCATGTATGATTATGCCCCGCATGGGGATTTTGCACATGAGCAAGACACCTGGACCTCTCCTCACGATTTAGCGTTGGAGGAACAGGCCCCCGTCTCTTTAATCCCTTTCCCTCAACGGGTAAAATGGCTCGATGGTGAAATTGGCGTGCCCTCAAATACGCATTTGGCATACGAGTGGGTTACGGAAAGTGATGCGCGCTTTCTTAAAATGATGGACGCTCTCCGCTACGATGAAAAATTGCTTCAAAATAAGACCGGCGGAGCAAAATTGCTGTGCGTAAAACTGGCTTTAGCTGCAGATGCCTTACCTGCCGAGCATGCCGCACAGGGCTATACCCTCAGCATTGGGGATAAGGGGGTGCTGGTGAAAGCCGTTACCCCCGCAGGTTTATTTTATGGTGTGCAAACACTGCGTCAAATGATTGCCGGCGGTAAGGGTAAATTGCCCCATTGCCACATTACGGACTGGCCGGCCTTTCAGTACCGTGGCTATATGCAGGATTGCGGGCGTAACTTCCGCAGTGTCGAGCGCTTGAAAAAAGAAATCTCCTTAGCGGCTCAACTCAAGGTAAACCTTTTCCATTGGCACCTTACGGATTACCCCGCCTGGCACGTGCAATGTAAAGCCTACCCGCAGTTGAATGACCCGAAACACCGCACCCGCGATAAGAATGATACCTATAGCTATGACCAAATTCGTGAGGTGATTCAATATGCGGCAGCACGCAATATCACCGTCATACCCGAGCTGGATATGCCCGGCCACAGTGCCTACTTTGAGCGTGCTTTCGGCTTTAAAATGCACACAGAGCAGGGCATGAAGATTGTGGGTGAACTGCTGGATGAGTTCTGTAAGGAAATCCCGGCAGAGCTGTGCCCCATCATTCACTTCGGGGCAGATGAGGTGCGCATCCCCAATGCGGCTCAGTTTGTTGATTTTGTAACTAAAAAGCTGCAATCCCATGGTCGCACCCCCATGCAATGGGCCAGCAGCAGAGATTTGCCCGTAGGCGAGCACTCCATCGAGCAGCGCTGGGGTGAGGGCATAGACCTTGTTGCTAAATCTATTCCGCCGGAGCGCATTAAACGCCGAGCTTTCGACTCCACCATGGGCTATACTAACCTGCTCGACCCCGCCTTGCTGGTGCGCCGTTACTTCTTTATGCGCCCCTGTGGCTCTGCCGCCGGTGATGAAAAGAAACTGGGCTCCATTATGTGCATTTGGCCGGATGGTAAGGTGGACAACAAAGACTACATACCCGGCATGTGCACCATGTGGCCCGGTATGATGGCCATGGCCGAGCGTGCCTGGAAAGGCGGCGGGGCAGATGGCGACCACCTGCCGCTGGAAATGACGGCCGCAAAAACCGCATCCTCCCGCGCTTACAAGCTTTTCGAGAACCGCATGCATGCCCTGCGCCACAGCATGTTTGCAGGGGAGGCTTTCCCCGTGTGGCCTGAGTCTGCCGTATGGTGGGCTGTGGTAGAGCCCGTGCCTACTAACAAGGCGGCTGCCGTGCGTGACAAAGTGCTGAATAAGGACATGACAGACCTCAAAGTGCGCCGTGCCCATTGCGCCAACCTGTACTTCCGCACACGCCCCGACACCGGTTACCTCGGCATGTTCTCCGGCACCAAACCCGGGCATACCGTGTGGGCTATCACAGAAATTGAAGCCAAGGAGGCCGGCCCCCAAAAGTTTATGCTGGGGTTTGATGCCCCTGCACGCTCCAACCGCCGCTATACGGGGGTGCCTAAAAACGGCGAGTGGTCTGCCTGTGGTACACGTATATGGCTTAACGGTAAAGAGATTAAGAGCCCCCGCACCTACAAGCTTGCCGGTAAAAATAACCACCCCGGCAATGCGTGGAACTTTGAGAAACCCCTCTCTCCGGAGGAAATCTGGTGGGTGCAGGAGCCCGTTGAAATTGAACTGCAAAAAGGTACCAATACATTCGTCATTGAGCAGCCGTATGTCGGCGAGCACCAGTCCTGGGGTGTCTCTCTTATACCGCTCAATGACTAACGCGTTACAGTAATCATCCCCCCACAACTACCAATTTGTAGGGGCTCCGCAGAATGCAAGATAAATAGTTATTGTTCAGTTTTTAGAGATGCTCAAATTTGAAAAAAGCCCCGCTTTGCGGGGCGTCATTTTATTTTGAGAGCGAGCCCACGGCGAGCGACTCGTCAACGGCGTAGGCTTGCCGAAGCCGGAAACCACTAGTAACGATAAGAAATAAATTTGAACCCGTGAAACGGGTGACAATTAAGTTCGATTTCGAGTTGTCACCTATGCTTATACGCTCAAATTTTCTTAGCGTTTTTTTAACATGACTTAAGAGTCACCCGTTTCACTGCTTCTGAAATTTGGCTCGCTTACGGACACAAAATAGTCCATTTATTTGTCGACCGTTATACTAGTCGTGCTTTCGGAATGCTGGGTGCTGAGCACGACCGCACTTATATGGCAAGGCTTGCCCTCGTAATCGTACTCAACTGTCACTTGGCATTTAGCATCCGGGCGCAGCCAAGCACAAGCCCCGCTCTTCCGAACGCCCTCAAGCTTTCTCATAATGTGGTGGGCGAACATGATGGGGGCTGGCATCAGCTCCGGCGTTTCGTTGCAAGCGTAACCGAACATCATGCCTTGGTCGCCAGCTCCTTGCTCTTTCCCCTCTCCCTTGTTTTCATCAACGCCGAGCGCGATGTCAGGGCTTTGCGCACAGATTAGGTTGGTGACGGCGAGCGATTCGGAATTGAAAACAGGGTCATCCTGAGCCGTGCGGTAACCAATGCTGCGGACTGTGTCGCGGACAATCTGCTCGTAGTCCGGCTCCGCCTTGGTGGTAATTTCCCCGGCAAGCACAAGCTGATTGCCCTTTACCAGAGTATCGCAGCCAACACGGCTTTCTGGATCCTGCGCTAAGCAAGCATCGAGGATGGCATCAGAGATAGCGTCTGCAACTACATCCGGGTGGCCGCAGCCCATTGACTCGGACGTGATGGATTTGAAGAAAGACCGAACGGAAGTATTGGTATGAAAGTGAGTGTCCATACTTGAGGACACTTGTCAAAAGGCAAAGAAAAAGCCGCTGCCTCAAGATAGAAGCAGCGACCTTTGAAATTAGCTTGTACTCTTTTTAATTACTTGCGGCGGCGGCGGGCTGCAAGACCGGCAAGAGCCAGCAGAGACAGCGTGGCCGTAGTGGGCTCGGGAACCAGCTTACCAGCTTTGGTGATAGAAACCGTTGTCACAAGATTAGATGGAGCATTAGTATAGCTTCCTGTATAATTGGTCAAATCAGAGAAATTGAAACTGTGAACCACATTATACTCGGTGAATGCATCAAATTGTATTTGACTATCAGCTGTGGCAGATATGGTGAAATGGTTATCTCCTGTGCTTACATAGTTGAAAGTCAGTCCGATAAGAACGGGGGTTTCTGAGCTGATTTCATTTTGTGCAGGTATGTTCCAAACGTAGTTTGCAAACTCTGATTTCCCTTCCGTGTTGTGACCATATTTCCATGAGCCATTTCCTCCATTTACGTTAAAGTGCAAGGTCTGGTCGGACTCTCGGATGTACACACGAAATTGATTGTCGGTATTTCCTGCGATATCGTAAATGTCACTGCCTGAACCGGCTTTTGCAGTGAGGAAAGAAAGTGCATTGCTCTGCAGGAATGGATTACTTTCTGCATAAAATTTCATGGTAAGCGTAAAGCTCTCACCATTAGTGATGGACGCTTCGCCAAGAGAGTCGAAAGTAAATGACCCAGTCTGTGTTGTGGTGTAGGTTACGTGCTCGGAGTCAGTTTGCACAGCCGACCATTCGGGCGATGCAGCCACGGAAATACCCGCCAGAGCCATAAGGGGGATAATTGTTTTTTCATATTTGTAAGATTTGATTATTAAGAGTTTAGAGCGGCTCGTGCAGGGATGCCCTTTCCCACGCGCGTCGGGAGGCTGAGAGACCTGCTCCTAAGCCGCTGAGGAAAATATACAGCATTTAAAATGCTGTACTTGCGCAAAATTATTGTATTTCAATAACATAGAGACTTCCTCAGCATCGAAAATACAAGGTAATGCGTTTCAGGTTTTTATCTCTTAACATATTTTTTTTAGTATTTTATAACTTTTAGACTTGCTACAGCATTTTAAATGCTGATGCAAGCGTAAAAACGCTAAAACGCTTAAAATTATGCACTTTTTGCACTTTTTTACGGTTTGGAAGTAACAAATATGCCATTTTTGGCAGTTTATTGCTCCGTTCGGCTCACAACTCAGACAAATGGCGGTTTAATGCTTGGTTAGGCGTTTTTATTCCGCTCATGCGTCAAGAAAGTTCATCACAAGCTTCACCATTGTCTCTTTTTCTTCGGGCTTAGATTCCGCAATCATCACAACCATGGCTACCAAGGTGTGGTCGGCTATGACTTTTTCGCCATCCCTGAACAACAAGCCGTTTCTTTCCGGGAAATACAAGAATACCGCTGCCGCAATTCGTTTATTGCCATCCGAAAAAGCGTGATTTTTAGTCACGAGGTAGAGTAGGTTAGCTGCCTTTTCCTGCGCGGATGGGTACACGTCCTTTCCGGCAAAGCTCTGGTAGATATTACCCAAACTTCCCTTAAAGGAATCATCCTTTTCATTGCCAAATACACTACTCTCATCCCCATACCGCATGGAATCTATGAGCTTCCTGCACTCCTCATAGGTCAGTACATAGGCATGGGTATCCCCTTGCGGCTTCTTCAGGCGCTGGTGATCGTAATCATCCAGCAAATCAAGAGAGCGGGTGTACTGCTGAACCACTTCCAATATCTGGGCCGAATCCAACTTATTTTCCACACGCTTCATCACGCGGATGGTAGTGGAGAGGTCTTGCAGACGCTTTTGTTGGCATACATACCCCTGCATCAGATACTGCCGAAGTACATTCGTAGCCCAACGGCGAAACTGAACACCCCGTGTTGATTTCACGCGGTAGCCTACGCTGATAATCATGTCCAGATTGTAGTATTCTACCTGATACGTTTTTCCATCGCTGGCAGTTGTCGCAAATTTTGCGACAACTGAATCCTCCAGCTCCTCACGCAGTGCTGACTGAATATGATTACCTATCGTTTTAATGTCTCTATCAAAGAGTTGCGACATTTGTAGGCGATTAAGCCATACGGTATCCGCCTGAGGTTCTACTCGAACCGACAGCTCAAACTCACCCTCTCTGAAATGTATTTCTTCTATGTTCCCCATGGCTTACTCTCCTAAAAGATATTCTAGCATATTTTACTCCACACTCAACTCAAATACGAAGATATCCTGATACCGGCTTCATACCAAAACTTCCAGATAGGGGGTTAACTTGTCTATCACTCCAAGCTTTGTGGCGTATTCTGCCAGCCGGTGCCGAATTTGTCCGCATAAATGGCTAAAATACGGTTGCAGAGAGCTTGGTGGGTATCACTCCATCCTGCGGGAGGTATTTGTTGCAATCGCTGTTGTATACGGGCATAGGTTCCGGCTTGTGAGGGGCGGTCGGTCTCAGTCATGTTATTTAGAGTATCGCACAGCTTAATAAGCAAGGCATTGGCACTTATGGTAGTTAATTTTCGAACCATGTATTCCTCTTTGCCCAATTCTTTTAACTGGACTTCATCGTTAGTTAATTCCTGTACTAAGGTGGCTATGTTTGCTCCGAACTCCAAGGCTAATTCATCTGCCGTGATACCACAATCTTCCATCGTATCATGCAGATAAGCAGCCGCAATCATATCCGCATCTTCAGTGAGTTCTCTCACGAGACCTGCCACTCGGTGCACATGGTTATAATATGGCTCACCACCGCGTCTTGTTTGCCCAGCGTGGACTTTTGCTGCAAAGTCAGAAGCCTTATCGATGATTTGTGCTTTTTTCATGCAGGTATTGTACCATAAACATTCGCCCTTACAAAACGTTTTTTTATCCCCATCAGGGGGGGCTCAATGGTAGCCGAACTTGCCGGGACTCTGCCATCATTTTTGGCAAGTTCAAAAACAATAAACTTGATATATCAATCTTTTTATTTTACCAAAACTGCAAAAAATGCCATTTTTGGCAGTTTATTGCTCCGTTCGTCCTACAACTCAGACAAATGGCATTTTAATGCTTGGTTCATGCCGCATGCGCGAGATTTTTAGAATGATGCCTTGCTCATTTTATGCTGGAAAAAAATCTGATAAGTGGTATAATGCGAGCGCGGTATGGAGACATGCCCCACTCGTTTTCGACTGCTTTTTATTCATACTATGCAAAAGAAACAACAGATTCGCAATAGTACAGCTGAGTTCCTAATCTTCGCTATGCAAGGCGATGCGGAGGGGATAGAGGTGCGCTTGGAAGATGATACTGTATGGCTGACTCAGCAGATGCTTGCATCGTTGTATGGCAGCTCGAGAACAAATGTTCTGGAGCATATTCAACACATCTATGCTGATGAGGAATTGGAGGAAAGCGCAACCTGTCGGAAAATCCGACAGGTTCAAAAAGAGGGGAATCGAAACGTTAATAGAGAAACTCTTTTCTATAACCTTGACATTATCATTGCTGTTGGTTACAGAGTCAACAGCAA
>SUVJ01000056.1 GCA_015062045.1 Akkermansiaceae bacterium | reverse complement strand
TTACCCCCATATTTAAGCCACGCATTATGTCACCCCTCAACCGGGGTTCCTATTTGTTTGTCCGTTTCCCCGGGGTTCCGCCGCTGACGCGGCTACACCACCGGGCTACCATATATCGCCCCTCGCCGGGGCTCTGATTTCGGCGGGCATTCGCCCGCAGGGTATCCCCTACAAATTACCATTTATCGAGTTTTTAGAGATGCCCACTTCATGCTTCCCTTCATGCACCCAAACACGTGTTCTACCCGAGCTCGAATGGGGGTGCGCTGCCGATTGCGTGGCTCTGAGCAGAATCCCCGAGAAAACTTCCCGGTTAACTACCTGGTTAAGATGTTCCGGAGGATCGCCTAAAGTGCTAAATTCTTTCTCAAAGCCCCCCTGTAACGGAGAATAACCGATACAGGGGGGGGAGGAGATGTAACAATGGGTATGTTTACAGGGTGGGTTCTACCAATTTAACCACATCCGGCGGCAAGGCTACATAATTAAGCTTTTTGGCCGTAGCCGCACCATCCGTATAACACCACATAAAGTAGTCTCGCAATGTTTTCTTCACATTGTCGGGCGTATCTTTACGAAGCAAGATATAGGTTACACCGGTAATGGGCCAGCTTTTGGCTCCCGGCACATTGGTGAGCTCCATATAGAAACCGGGGGCATTTTTCCAGTCTGCGCAAGCGGCTGCGGCAGAGAAACTATCCTGAGACGGCGCCACATAGTTACCGGCTGCATTCTCTAAGCAAGCGCAAGCCAACTTAGCCTCTACGGCATAAGTGTATTCCGTGTAACCAATAGAGCCTCTGACTTTAGACACCGTGTTACAAACACCGGGATTCTTTTGCCCGCCAATACCTACCGGCCATTTTACGGATGCTCCTTGCCCCACTTGTGACTTCCAGGCAGGAGACACTTTGGAGAGGTAGTTCGTGAAAATAAAGGAGGTACCACTGGAATCCGAGCGGTGAACCACGGTAATTTTAAGCTTAGGCAAGCGTAAGCCGGGATTAAGTGCTTTAATGGCGGGGTCATTCCAGAAACGGATTTTACCCAAATAAATATCTGCCAAAACTTCTTTGCTCAACAAGAGCTGAGAATCCTTAACACCGGGCACATTAACAATTACCACAACACCACCGGTAAGCATGGGGAACTGCACTAACCCGGATTCTTCTTGCTGTTGCAATGTCAACGGACTATCTGTACCGGCAAAATCCACGGTACCGGATTTAATTTGGTTAAGGCCTGCGCCGGAGCCTACGCTTTGGTAGGTAATTTGGATACCCGGATTCTGCTCGCTATAGCTATACGTCCACTGTCGGTAAACAGGAGCCGGAAATGAAGCACCGGCACCGGTAATAGCCACATCCCCCGCCTGACTCATTGAAGCCAAACCCGACATTAAGATAAATAATTTTTTTAACATAATGAATTATAATAATTTAAAGGTTAAACACATATTGATGAGATTCAGAAGTCCCAACGGACACCGGTGGACAGCTGCCAACCGGTGAACCCCTTGTTACCGGCAGCATCTGTACCGTGAGAGTTGATATACTCTGCACCAAACATCACTTTGAGAGCATGCGGGTTTTGCGGGCTCACATAGTAGTTGGCACCGAAATAGAGACCGTGTTGCAGGTCGCATGTACCGGAGAACGCACCGTTAGTCGTGTAATAACGGCTATCGGCCGCTACGGCATTGCTACCGGCAGCAAGCTGATAGCGCACCACAGCCTCCCAATGCGGGGATAAGCGGTAGGAGGGCATCAACACCAGGCCATAGACGTTTTCACCACCGGGAGCGGTATCGTACACATTAAAGCCTGCCATGGCCTCTGCCATAAAGGATAAATCATTCTTTTCGGTTTCCCAAGTAAGGGCAAGAACATCCTGAGCACCGGCGCCGGCGTACTCCGTACCGGGGTGCTGCGCGCCTTGGTCGCGCGTGCTGTGCATATAATCGAAAGTCAAGCGACTTTTTTTACCGGTTGCATAGCCGAGAGACGCCCCCAGCAAGAAGCCGTCATCGCTGTTAAAGGAGGGCTCCAGCCAAGTATTGGAATCTCGCTGACCATTAGCCCAAACACCGACATTCCATTGCAGGGTTGCCTTTTTATCTGCTCGGGCAACAGAAAGCCCGTAAAGCTTTTCTGCCTTAAGTTGGTTTACAATGGCAGAGCGCTCCAGCGTAATCAATTTAGCACTTGAGGTGCGGTATTCTCCCATATATGCCGGCTTATGTTTACCAAGGTTCACCACCACGGGGTCAAATTTGCCGGCAATATAAATTTCATCTACAGAAGCAGAGGTGGAGGAGCGGTGCCACTGACCATTCTTGTACTTATAGCGGCTATCCAAACCGCCTATATTCCACACACCTTTTAAGGTAAAATGTTCAAAGACCTTAGCCTGCGCACCGATACGAAAGCGGCGCCACTCGTTGTTATCGCGTTTATCTCGGCCATCGGCAGCACCCTTAACGCGGTCCGTACCACCGGCAGGGTCCACATAAGCCCCTTGGAACTGGCCGCGGAACTTCAGGGATAACTCCTGCACATACGGATTAGGGGCTCCATCTCTCTCGGCATTAAAGAGGGTGAAGCTATTTTTTGCCCAATCACCAAAATTAAATTGGTTATTATCCTGAGCCTGAGCAATAAATCCGGCCCCCGAAGCAAGAGCCGCCATCATCATGATTTCTTTTTTCATGTTTTGTTTTTGTTGTTTTATGTCAGCATGTCAGTTGACTGCCGACACCTGTACTAAACAACAAATCACATCAATTTGCAAGATTTCTACAGTGATGATTCTGACACATTGAATATGGCATTTCGGTCACAATTCTTTCCACCCCCCGAAATCACGCGACCGGCTTATAGAGCATGAAGCAAACGGGGCATTTTACGACCGCGCAAGGTGAGCCTTTCCGCACCAGGTGGAGATGCAAAGCCTCAACACGGTGGTATGCTCTAAAGCACGCTCTGCATAGGCATAACCGCGGTCAAGATGCTCCGGCGTATATTTGCGGAGCAACAGGTGCAGGGCGTTGCGCTTTTCTGCGGCATCCTCAACCACCAGGCATTCCCCCTGCACTACCAGGCTTTCATACGCAGTAGAGAACATGTGCGGCAGGGTACGGGCTGCACCGGTAATCACCAAAGAAACAGCAGAGCATGCGGCCAAACACTCAAGTTTGTAGCCCTGCGGGGCGCAATGCATGTAAATAAATTTGCCACCATCCCACACATAATCCATGGGCACAGCATAAGCACCACCGCAGATATTTTGCATGGCCAGCACGGCATGTTGTGCCTCTGCCAATAAATGCGTGGCAGCCTGTTCATCCATAGCGCGGTCTTGCCGCCGCAAGTGTGTGGTATCGTACATCAAGGTGCTGCCATTATTTTTGCTATAAAGTTACCAATTGTTGCGCGCGGGCAAGCAATGCCTCTTTGGTATTTTGCAGCGTTTCATCCTGCACCTCGGCCAGTAGGGTGGCGAGCAGCTCACCCATGGCGGGGGATGGTTTAACGCCCAGGGATATGAGGTCTCTCCCATTGATGGCAAGGTCTTTAACGTTAAAAGCCGGGGGCTCGTTGAGCAAATCTTCTATGAGCAGGGCGGCATTACGCAGCTCCGCCTGTTTTTCGGCACGCTCGTGGGTGGATTGCGCGGCGTGGTCTGCCCGTTTCACATCAAAGAGCTGTTGCACAATGGGTAAGCCCAAGCGGCCGATAAAACGGCGCATGCCCGCTGCACGAGAGGGGAAGGTGTCATCATGCACGCGCACGAGTTTCACCACGTTTTCCAGCGTAGCGGTATCGCTCTTAAGGCGCAGCAAAATTTGCTCCGCCATTTCGGCACTTTTATCGGGGTGCCCGTAAAAATGGCCTTTTCCCTTTTCATCCACAGTAAAGCAGGCGGGTTTGCCGATGTCGTGCAGCAGCATCACCAAGCGCAAGGTGGGGTCTGCCGGGGCAGCCTGCACGGCGTGGGCAGTGTGGGTCCAAACGTCATAAATGTGGTGCGGGTTGCGTTGGTCGAACCCGAACATGGGCACGAGCTCCGGCATAATGACACCGAAAATCTCGGGGAATGCCAGCATCATGCTGCGTGCGCCGTTGCCCACCAAAATGCCTTTAAGCTCGGTAAAGATGCGCTCCACACTCACGTTCTCCAACAAATGGCGGTTACGGCGCATGGAGAAAGCGGTTTCGCGCTCGATGGCAAAATCGTAACGGGCGGCAAAGCGCAGCGCGCGCATAATGCGCAGGCCATCCTCATTAAAGCGGGCATCGGGCTCGCCCACGCACCGAATCAGCCCCGCAGAGAGATCTTGCTGCCCGCCGAAGGCATCCACCAACCCACGGGTGGGGTTGTATGCCATGGCGTTGATGGTGAAGTCTCGGCGAGAGAGGTCCTCCTCCACCTCAGACACAAAGGTAACGGCATCGGGGTGGCGGTTATCGGTATACTCACCATCAATACGGAAGGTTGTAACCTCTACCGGCTCATGGTTTACCATAACAGTAACCGTGCCGTGTTGAAGCCCGGTTTTAATAACATTAAAGCGTTTAAACACGCCCAAAACCTGTTGCGGGGTGGCATTGGTGCAAACATCCCAATCTTTGGGGGTGCGGCCCAGCAGGGAGTCCCTCACGCAACCGCCTACCACATAAGCCTCGTAGCCAAAGTGCTCCAAACGCTGCACAACCGTGAGCGCGTAGTCCGGAATACTGATTATGGGAGCAGACATACAGGAAAAAGCGTTAAGGTTTCATACCCAAGCGAGTGAGGCGGCGCCAAACAGCCTCGAAAGGTCCATAGCGGTGGTACTTAAGCCACGCCATGCTGAAAAGCACCTGTGCTATGTAAAGAATAATGGCAGCGTTCATTACTTGCGTTGTGGTCCAACATACATTCATATTGAATCCATATGCGCAAAGCAAAAAGCCCATGATGATGTTTTGTGTAATATAGCAAGTAAGAGTGGTACGCCCAATGGCAGTGAGCGGGGATATCAACGTGCTGAGCGCGGGGCGAGCTAAGAGCCAAGCTGCCCAAGGAACAAACATAAGCACAAAACCGATTTGCTCCCACCAATACATCCATAACGGTAAAAATTGCTGTCCCAATAGGCCTATACCATATACCACGATGCCGGCAGCACCAATATAGAGCAAACGCTGTGGGTTTTTCTCAAAAATACGGGTACGCCCGGCCAACATACCAAGCATAAACATACCTATAAGAATAAAGATACGCCCACTACTGATAAACGTGTAAACCAAGCTGTGGATGTGGCCACTGCAAATGTTCCATACCCCATTTTGCCACACGGAGTCTTGCATGGCTAAGTAGCGCTCCTGCGGGGCAAACCAGGCTACAACTTTGTCACCGGTTTCTTGCAAAAAATGGGATGTTCCTGCAAGTTCGGTGCACAATACTACAGGCTGCAACAGGCACAGTATACATATAATAGCTAATGTGCGGGTTGGTACCTGCCACAACACCACCGGTATAAACCCTAATATGGCAAATATGGTTAAAATATCGCCCATGTAAAAAAAACTATGAAATACGCCGAAGAAAAAAAGCAACACCAAACGCCAACAAAATCTGCCACGAAAATCTATGCCTCTCTCTACAGCATGATCCATTTGCAAAAAGAAACTCAAGCCAAACAAAAAGGCAAATACCATAAAAAACTTACACGCAAAAATATGCTGAGCAAGCCAAGCGTATACGTGGCTCACGGTATCCATGCCGGGAGCGGGTAAATAATTAAAGCGAAAAGACGCATGGGTGAGCAATATGCCGAACAAGGCCAGCGCGCGCACGGCATCTATACTGTGAATGCGTTGAGACATAAATGGATATAGTGATAAAAGAGTAAAGGGCACCGCAGAATCCCACGGTGCCCTTTGCTGTTACATGTTAATTTGGTAAAGTGGCTTATTGTTGCGCGCGGGGTCAAGAATCGCGAAGGCCTCTCGGTGAATCGATGGGTCGGAGCGGAAGATGAGGCGGCCCGCACACTGTCTCTCAAGCTCCATGAGCAACTTAGAGTCCTCATTCTTAAAGCGGGAGAGCACATCGCTGTTCACCACCACAATCATATCGCCCACGTTTTCGCGATAGCGCAGAATAGTAGCCTTAAGCTGGCGCTGAATCTCCACGCTCATGGTCATAACACTCTTGATGCGGCCACGACCATGGCAATACGGGCAGTGGTCGTTCACGTAGTCGAGCAAGGACTCATTGATGCGCTGGCGCGTCATCTCCATGAGGCCGATGGGGGTAATCTGCATCACCTGCGTCTTGGCCTTATCGCGCTTGAGGGCATCCTTCATGGCCTTGTACACAGCCATTTGATCCTTGCGGTGGCGCATATCAATAAAGTCTACCACAACCAAGCCACCAATGTTACGCAAGCGCAACTGGCGGGCAATTTCACGGGCGGATTCCAGGTTGGTCTCCAGAATAGTCTTGTCCAAATCCTTGTTACCCTTGTTGCGCCCGGTGTTGATATCAATGGCGATAAGTGCCTCTGTTTCATCAATTACCAAATAACCGCCGCAGGGCAGCAATACCTGGCGTTGGAAAGCCTCGTTGATTTGCTTCTCGATACCCAGCTCTTCAAAAATGGGCTGGCGGCACTGGTAATGCTGAATATGACGCTTGGCACGGCGAGAGATTTTACCGGCAATCTCCTGCATGCGTTGCGTGGTCTCCAGATTATCACACACAATGTTGTCCACATTGTCTGTCAGGAAATCGCGTGCCGTGCGCTCAATCAGATCCGGCTCACGGTACACGCAAAGCGGGGCGGGGTTGGCGGCATACTTGTCCTCCACCTCTCGCCACTGCTCCAACAGCATGGCCAAATCCCGCACAAAGTGGCGGAACCGCTGGCCCTGTGCCACCGTGCGCATGATGATGCCCATGCCCTCCGGCACGTTGAGCTTTTGCACAATCTGGCGCAGGCGTTGGCGCTCTTTGGGGTCATCAATCTTGCGGGAGATACCAAACTGGTCCGTATACGGCATGAGCACAATGTAACGCCCTGCCAGTGAGATATTGGTGGTAACGCGCGGGCCTTTGGAGCTGATGGGACCCTTGGTTACCTGCACCATAATCTCGGAGCCGATGGGGTAAATGTTCGGTATATCCTTACTGGTAATTTTCTTTTGCTGCTTACGGGGACGCCCCTCACGCTGAATTTCCTCCAGAGAGGAATCCAAAGCCAGGGGGAGAGCATCCCAGAAATGCAGGAAGGCATTTTTCTCATACCCGATGTCAACGAACATGGCTTTGAGACCGGGCTCGATATTTTTGACACGGCCCTTAAAAATGCCACCGACAATGTTATCCTCGCCCTCACGCTCAATGCTGTACTCCTCCAGCACGCCCTCCTCAAGCAGAGCAACACGGCGCTCCAGCTTCTCGGAGTTGATGACGATGGTGGTGCCTTCCTTCGGGTTGCATTGTCCGAACCCGAAAAGGCGTTTCACGCTATTAATCATTTTGGAAATAAGAGACAAAGTTTCAGGTTAGTTTATGGGTTGATCTTCATGTTGCAACATGATGACAGAGCCCGCACGCCCGCGCGTATAACCCGATACCCCCTTTTCTATGCCGCTTTGGGTAAAAGGCAGAGGCCGTTGACTCTCCCGCACATGCGGTGGCGGAGAGGCGTCAACGACTTGAAAAGAGGCTATCAGCCGCGCTTCAGCGCAGTACTATCACTCTTCATCAAATACGTCGTCGTTCTCCTGCAGGAACTTGCCTGTACCTTCTGCCACGGCGCTCAACGGATCATCTGCAATGGTAATGGGCAGGCTGGTCTGCTCGTGCAGCAGGTCTGCCAAACCACGCAAAAGGGCACCACCGCCGGCCACCATGATACCACGGTCATACAGGTCACTTGCCAGCTCAGGCGGGCAGTGGTCCAGACTATGGCGCACAGCTTGCACGATGATATCCAATTTATCCTTAAGGGCTTCGCGTATTTCTTCAGAGCGCACCGTCACCGTTTTGGGCAAGCCCGTGCCGCGGTCCCTACCCTTTACCTCCATTTGCAACTCTTGCTGCAAGGGGTGGGCAGACCCCACACGAATCTTGATATCCTCTGCCGTACGCGGACCAACCAACAGATTGTGGGCAGCCAGCATGTGGCGGGTGATGGTGTCATCCAGCGCATCGCCGCCGCACTTTTCTGATTGGCTGTATACGATGCCGTTAAGAGAAATAATGGCCACCTCTGTAGTGCCACCGCCAATGTCAACAATCATGCTGCCCAGCGGCTCGGAAACCGGTAAACCCACACCCATGGCTGCCGCCATGGGCTCCTCGATAAGGCGCACGGCTATGGCACCGGAGTGCTCTGCCGAGTCCTCAATCGCGCGGCGCTCTACCTCTGTGATACCCGAGGGATGTGCAATGAGAATGCGCGGCCCGCGCAGCCCCCTGCGCTGGCATGCCTTCTCAATGAAATGCCTCAGCATCTCTTCCGCTACGTTGAAGTCGGCTATCACGCCGTCCTTCAGCGGGCGAATCGCCACCACACTGCCGGGCGTGCGCCCCACCATGCGCTTGGCTTCCTCACCCACAGCCTTCACCTTGTCGCCTTTCATGGCCACAACGGAGGGCTCACGCAGCACAATACCCTGGTCCTTAATGTAGACCAGCGTGTTGGCCGTGCCAAGATCTATCCCGATATCATACGAGAACATCCTGGCTAACTTCTTGAAAAATTTTAACATTGTCTAAAAGTTTTTTTGTGGAATATTTGTTTTGCTCGGGTGCTCTGCGCCTTGGCCTGCCGAGCCCTCCTTTTCAGGGGATGAACCCATTCCGGCTTGCCTCCGCTTGCAGCTTCGTCCTTTTGCGTGCACGATTTTTTGCACACCCGTTCGCGCAGAGTATACCTACCCACCCCCGCAAATGTCAAGTTAAAATCAGGTAATTCTAACGCTCATTGTGTCTGTTTAAGCAAAGTTAAATAAAATATGATTCTTGAAGAGATATTATAGGTTTACAAAGGGGGGCAATATGTGTTACACTCATGCAGTATGAAACACAACATTCTACCCCTTGTAATGACAGCTCCGGTGTTATTGGCAAGTCCGGCCCACACACAGGAGCCCCTGCGCGTACCCATGCCGGTGGCAGATAACACCCCGCCGCCCAAGGCAGTGGTTGATGTATTGTTGACCATTAACACATACCATTTGCATGAGGTGTTTCAAACCACAGAGCAAATAAAGCAGCAAACACAAGAGCAGATTCAGGCCATGTTGCAAAACTCCGGGTTAACGGAGTATGCAGAGTTTAACATTGTGGGGGTGCACACCTACAGCATGCCGGATGCCACCGCACGCCGGATTGGCATTGCCAAGAGCTTGCGCAATGAGTACAAGGCGGATTTGGTGCTGGATTTCGGGTTAATTAACAGATATGGTGTGGGCGGGCAAGCCTTCACCACAGGCATGTACGGGGAGTTTACCCTGGGCAACAACCCCAACCCGCAAGAGGACGCTTACCTGCTGGAGGTAGATGAGGTATCTACATACGACATAAACTCCATTGAAAACTACACCATAGCACACGAGCTGGCCCACCTGCTGGGGTGCGGGCACAGTGACACCCAGTACACACAGCCCTGGCGGGGGCTGTACACCTTTGCAGCCGGGGCAATAGACACCCAAAACTCTGCCGTTACCCTGATGACCTATGAGAACAAGAGACAACACACTGACAACAGGCAGGGTATTTACCGCAATCTTTGCGTGCTCTCCTCACCCCAACCTTATGTCAAAGACGGCATCACCTACAACACGGGCAATGCGGAGACAGATAACAAGCGGTGTTTTATAATGACTCTGCCCATGGTGGCCGGCTACCGCGCGGGCTCTGCCACCGCCGTGCTCAATGACTCGCCGGTGCATGCGTTTGAGCTGCCGCCGCTTTACCCGCTTTCATACTACATCTCTCGTTTCGAGCAGTGCGCATCCGATGGGTACTTGCAGCTCATATTAGCCTGTGCAGAGCATACACCCCACATGCTGCACCACAATTACTATACCCGCATATGGGGCAGCACTGCCAATGCCACGCCCGATACCACGCCCGGCAATACCCCCAATGTGTGGTACCGCACCACGGCACCGCACACAGCCACGTATACGGTAGGGTTCCGCAGCGGGTGTGGCCCTGCTCACACCTGCCGCATTTTCCGCAAAGAGGGGCAAGAGCTTGTGGCCCTGCCGCAAAGCCCCGCGGCAAAAGATACCCCGGGGGAACTCAAGTTCTGCGCAGAGCAGGGAGACGAGCTTTATGTGGAGATAACAGCCCTGCAAGAGGGCGGGGTGTTCAACCTCTACTTGGCAAGCGACCACGCCGTGAAGAAGCTGCCTAAGTTTAAGGACCTGTTTGAAATGCAGCGCATGGAGTCAGAATACACCATGCCCGCCATGCAATACGCCATACTCAACCCCGACCCCACGGATTTACGCGAGCTTCTGCAATTGGATGCAGAGGAGCAGTTGGGCAATGATCATGGGCGCTATTACCTGAGCATGGCTGCCGCATTGGGGTATACGGAGCATTGCCGCCTACTTTTGGCAGCCGGTGCTGCTGTAGCGGAGAAGGAGGATTACTATTCTGCCCTGTCGGTAGTCTTGGCTGCCGGGCAAGATGAAACCGCCGCCCTGTTGAAAGAGGCCGGGGCTACCGCAGACTTGGCCGATGATAAAAAAATCCGCAGCTTGCTCAATGATTTATCAGAGAACAATTGCCTGGATTCCCTGAAACGCCTGGTAGAGCACGGCATGCCCGTTGATACACCACTGCGCATCGGTAAAATCATACGCGTATCGAAAGGCAAAAAAGCGAAGAGCAAAGAGGATGAAGCCCCGCAAGAAACCCACCTGCTGCATTTGGCAGCCGAGCGCGGGCGTGCAGATCTTGTAAGCTACCTGTTAGAGCAAGGTGCCGCAGTGGATGCTTTGTCTGCCGATGCCATCACCGCATTGGAGTATGCCGCAGCGCAAGGGCACACAGAGTGTGTCAAACTGCTGTTGGCGGCAGGGGCATCCCCCAATGCTACGGCGAAAGATGCAGATACCGCCCCGCTGAGCGCAGCGGCTGCTCAAGGGCATGCAGATTGTGTCAAGCTACTGCTGGAGGCCGGGGCAGACACTGCCGCCACCAAGCATAAAAAATACTCCCCGCTCATGCAGGCCATAATAACCGGCAACACAGCATGCATAGAGATGCTATTGCCCGCCACGCCGGATCTTTTGGCTGCCACCCAAACCGGCAACACCACCCTTATGGCAGCGGCAAGCCTGCCAACGCCGGATTTACTCAACATGCTGCTGGAGCACGGGGCAGATGCCAACGCCCGCGCCATCTCCGGCAAAACGGCACTGCTGCTGGCAGCTCAGCACGGGCGTGTAGAAAACATGCGTTTGCTGCTGGAGCACGGGGCACAAGTCAACACGCAAGACAACGATGGCGACACCCCGCTGCTTATGACCACCCTGCACGGCAATACAGAGTGTACCAGGCTTTTGCTCGACCACGGGGCAGATGTTACCCTGGCCAACAAAGCTAAATACACCCCGCTGATGCAGGCTGCCCGCAACGGCAACACAGAGTGCGTTAAGCTGCTGCTGCAAGGCGGAGCCAAGGACTCTTACACACGCCGCCAGCGCACAACTTCTCTTATGCTGGCTGCCTCCAAGGGGGCTGCGGACTGCATACGCTTGCTGCTGGAGGCGGGCTCTAAGGTAAATGCCAGGGATGATGACCGCATGGCTCCCTTATCCTTTGCAGCACAATATGGTAACGCAGAGTGCGTGCAATTGTTGGTAGATGCCGGCGCCAAGGTGTTGATACGCAACACAGAAGGCGAATCTCCGCTGATGCTCGCCGTACAAAAGGGGCACACGGACTGCGCGCGCATACTGCTGCAACACGGGGCCGCTGCCACAGATGCCGATAACAACGCAAACTCCGTACTGATGCAGGCAGCAAGAGCCGGGCATGCAGATTGTGTGAAACTGTTGCTGGAAACCGGCACCCCGGTATCTGCAACGAGCCCTTCCGGCGAAACAGCCCTGAGCTTGGCGCTGGAGCACGACCACGCAGCCTGCGTGAAACTTTTGCTGGCAGCCGGTGCCAACCCCAATCAGAAGTTCAAAAACGGCAACACGCTCATTCATCATGTTATCAAGAACATAGGCCCCCAAAGCCTGCAATTGCTTTGCGAGGCCGGGGCAGACTTCAACATGGCGGATGAATACGGCGGTACCCCCCTTATGTATGCTGCCGAACGCGGGGCAGAGGATAATGTACGCATTCTGTTACAACACGGGGCAAATGTAAACTACAAAAACGAAAACAACGGTGCCACCGCCATCTATTACGCAACAAAAGCCGATGAACCGGGGGCATTCAAGCTGCTGATGCAAGCCGGGGCAGATCTTAATTGGCAAGGTGAGGACGGCGCTCAACTACTGCACATTGCCATTCAAAGAGAAGCCACTGAAATTGCAGAGCTGCTTATGGAAAACGGGGCAAACATAGAGGCGGCCGACCTCAGCGGGCTCACCCCGCTGCACTATGCTGCCAAATACGGAAATACCATTGATATTAAATGGTTGTTGGCCAGGGGGGCAGATATCAACACCATTACGGCAGAGGGAGATAACCTTTTCCTCAGTGCAGCGAAAAACACAAATATTGATATGCTGAAATTCCTGATAAAAAAGGGCCAGAACCCCCACCATGTCAATAATCGGCAAAAGACTGCCCTGCACCACGCTGCCGAGGATTCTTACCTAAAGAGTATAGAATACCTGCTCGAGCTGGGGCTAAACCCCAACGCCACAGATAAAGATGGGCTTACCCCGCTGATGGAGGCGGCCAAACACTATGCATCCGACGCCTTAGAGTACCTCATCAAACACGGTGCAGATATTCACGCCAAGGACGCGCAGGGCCGTACTGCCCTGCATCACGCTGCCATTGAGGAGAGAACCTACATGTACAGCGAGCTGATACGCCTGGGTGCCGACCCCGAGGCCAGAGATAACAACGGCCAAACGGCGTTTGAGATCGTTAAGGAGCTCCAAAGAAAGCGCGAGGAAGAACGCTATGAAAAAGGTGAAATTGAAGACCCCGTTGGCGAGCTGATGAAAGGCTCAAGAATCAGGTTATAATCATACACAGAGCCATTCATCTCACAGCCTTTAATAGATTAATCGCGGGACTAAAAGTCCCGCGCTACGATATCTGCGGCAGGCGGTATATTCTCTTTAATCATGCCGCTCTGCGTATCTTTTCACACATGTGCAGATTTCATCAACCCATCACAAACAGAGAAGGCTTGCTCCACCGCATAAAGAGGTAAATCCACCAAAGTAAATACAATACCCGGAGCAGCTACAGGTGGTGTGTTCACTTTGTAATGAGACATAGACGTACGCACTGCTAACGCCGTCTGCTGTTTACGGCAAAAAGTAAGTAAACTCTTGGATTGAAGATTATACTCAGCCTTCACTTCGACCGGTACAAACGCAGCCCCACAGGCAAATGCAAAATCAATCTCAATATCAGATTGGTGAGATGACCAATAAAAAAGCTCTCGCTCTCCGCTTGCCCGCAATTGTTGTTGTACATATTGTTCTGCCAAGGCACCCTTGAATTCCGTAAAGATACGATTACCATCCACGATACTCTGTACATCCAAATCCGCCATAGTTGCTAAAAGCCCTACATCTACAAAAAATACCTTAAATGCGTTATCTCTATAAGCAGCCGGCGGAAATGCAGCTTTCTTCACCCGAGACACCATATGCACAAGCCCGGCATCTACTAACCAATGCAAAGCGCATTCAATATCTCTCATTCGCATCCCCGGGGCGACCTCCTTACATAAAAATTTTTTATTTTCACGAGATAGCTGTTGAGGTATAGAGTCCCATATCATCGATATTCTGGGAGTCAAAGCCGCCGGCGCATGCTTACTGAAATCTTTACGATAACCGGCCAACAAGGTATGATGCACACGTCTCACAGCTGCATAATCCTGAGTTTGTACAAATGTATCCACAGCCTCAGGCATACCACCTACGTAATAGTATTGTTTTAAATATTCTATTATGCGATCTGCAAATATGCTCACCATATCCCAATCTTGCTTCTGCATCATTTCCACCATAGAACTTTGCCCTATGGCTTCTAAATACTCACAAAACGTCATGGGATACAAATTTATCATATCAACCTTCCCCACTGGAAATCCCGTACCTTCATGCACTTGCAATCCAAGCAACGATCCTGCTGCCATAATGTGATACTCCCTCGCATTCTCACAAAAATATTTCAAAGAAGTAAGAGCTTGAGGACACTCCTGCACTTCATCAAATATAATCAACGTATTCTGAGCATCTATCTTTACTCCGCTTTCAGATTGTAGCATCATCATTAAACGCTCTACCCCATACCCCCCCTGAAACGCTGCACGCATTCGCTCATTGCTGTCAAAACTGATATATACGACATCTCGGAAGTGTTTGCGTCCAAAATCCTGCATTAACCAAGTTTTTCCAACCTGACGTGCCCCCATTACTAACAAAGGTTTTCTCAATGGATTATTCTTCCATAACTCCAGTTGCTGCTCTGCGTATCTTTTCATCTTTTTTCTCCTAAAAAAGACTATATCCCATTATTAAATGATTGTCAATACCAAAACACATTTCGCGGACGACTTTTAGGCAAATTTCACACATTTCGCGGACGACTTTTGAGCAAATTCCACACATTTCGCGGACGACTTTTGGACAAATTTCACACATTTCGCGGACGACTTTTTATCGTAAGGGTTAAAATTCGGGGGTAATGGGGGCCTTGCCGCAAGTAGTACAGCATATTGCCCGCAGGCGCGGGCAGTGATATTGAAAGGCAGCAAACGCCCATGTGTCCGGCAACACTGCCAAAACCACTCAATGTTCCGACGAGAACTTTCTTTTGAGGTCTTACTCCGTCATGAGTTTCAGGATACCCTCATGCTTCAAATCATTTGCGTATTGAATGGCTGTGTGGCCTTTTTTGTCGGCCATTGTTTTGTCTGCCCCGGCCTCCAACAAGAGGCGAACGGTGGATTCCTGACCCTTGTAGATGGCGTACATAAGGGGGGTAACCCCCAGAACATCGGGCGCGTTAGGATCCGCCTTATTGGCAATTAACAAGGCCGCAACGTCATCCTGATCTGCCAGAATAGCGGCAATAAGGGGGGTGTAGCCGGCAAGGTCTCGGCGGTTGATGTCGGAGCCCTCCTCCAGCAGTCGTTTTACGGTGGCAGCCTCCCCTTTTTCTGCGGCACGAATGATGGGGTCCACATATGGTTGAACCTCATCTGCCAGAGAATCAACGATTCTCTGAATGTCGGGGTCTTTGGGTAAAACAGGGGCGGGAGCGGGTTCCACCGCAGGGGCGGGTTCAGGCTCTGCCACGGGGGCAGGTTCGGGCTCTACCGCAGGGGTAGGTTCGGGCTCCACCACGGGGGCGGGTTCAGGTTCCACCGCAGGGGTGGGTTCAGGCTCTGCCACGGGGGCAGGTTCGGGCTCTACCGCAGGGGCGG
>SUVJ01000055.1 GCA_015062045.1 Akkermansiaceae bacterium | reverse complement strand
AGACTTGGAGAAGAAGCGGTGACCACCAATGTCTATACGGTTGCCGTTGTACTCCAACGTGCGGGAGATACCACCCAGTTGTTCTTCACGCTCAAACACGACAACCTCTACCCCACCTTTGCGGGCAAGCTCATACGCTGCCGTAAGGCCGGCAGGACCACCACCAATAATTAAAACTTTCTTCATGACGCTCAATTCCCGTTATACCCTCGGGCTGTTACTAACACTATTGTAATGATTTTACCGCCGGAGTCAAGAAAAATGCAGCACTTATACGCGCTATCACAGCGAGCCAAAGCCGCAAGAACCCATCACCTGCCACTCGGGTCTACGGGAGTTACCCCCAACTGCATTAAATAGGAGCAGAATTCCTGCTCATTACGGTCCTTATAGTAGGTCAAAATATTGACCTTATCGTCATACGCAGTGGCATGGACATTGGCACCGTGACTAATGAGCAGTCGGATCATATCATTTCTATCCCCCAGGCACGCAGCCCATAAAAGGGGAGTCAAATCCAAGTGGTGTTTTATCTCCGTGTTAACCTTGCATGTTTCCAAAAGGAAGAGGCATGCCTCTGCATACCGATTACTGACGGCATGATGCAAAGGGGTATAGCCCATATTGTCGGTCTTATTAAAATCTGCCCCATACGCTTTGAGCAGTTTCAGCACTTCCATTCCCCACGCCGAATTAGCCGTAGAGGCTTGACATGCAACATGGGCTAATGTTTGACCGCTATCTTTCCGTATTATTGCATCCGGATTTGCCCCGGCTTTTAACAAAAGAGCCACATCCGCCGCAGAATTAGTATTTTCAAAAACTTTGCATAAGTTTGAGTCATAATCCTTTTCTGTAATGGCATAATGTTGGTGAAGATAGGCTTTAGCATCCATAGCCGTCATCTCGCCCACCTGTTTCTCCGTAACCGAAAAAACATCGGAAAGATGAGGGCTTTGGCACGATACAAAAGCTAAAACGCTACACCCCATTACCCCTTGCAATAAAAAATTAAAAACGGATTTCATTTCAGCGGTTGATTTGTTCTTTACCCGATTCTACGGCACAAATACTCATAACGCAAGTTTTATATTTGACTGTAAGCGCATACAAAAATGAGGGAACAAATGAATTAACACTTGCCAATGAGGCAGAAATGGGTATAATATCGCCCGCGCGTCAGCCGCGTGGGTTGATGCCGACAGAACAAAAGATACAGAAAATCAGACAATGAACAAGAATCCCCGAGTAGCTATAGTGGGCGCCACCGGTGCGGTGGGTGTCGAGCTTCTTTCCTGCCTTGAGAGCCGCAACTTTCCGCTCTCTTCCCTGAAACTTCTGGCATCCAAACGTTCTGCCGGTAAACAGGTTGAGTTCCGGGGTGAGATGCTCACCGTTGAGGAGCTCACAGAAAACTCTTTCGGCGATGTTGATTTGGCTCTTTTTGCAGCAGGTGGTGATATCTCCCGCAAGTTTGCTCCCATTGCCGGGGCTGCCGGTTGTGTGGTGGTGGACAACTCCTCCGCCTTCCGTCAAGATGCGGATGTGCCGCTGGTAGTGCCGGAGATTAACCCGGATGCCGCCTTCGACCACCCGCGTAACATCATAGCCAACCCCAACTGCACCACCATCATCACCTTGATGGCACTGTACCCCCTGCACCTCAAGTTCGGGCTTAAAACCATCATTGCCAGCAGCTATCAGGCTGTAAGCGGCAGCGGACAACACGGTATAACCGAGCTGGAGAACCAAGTACGCGCCATTTGCGATGGGCACCCCGTAGAGATTTCCACCTATCCCCGCCAGATTGCTTTCAATGTGCTGCCGCAAATCGACAAATTTGCCGACAACGGTTACACCAAGGAGGAGCTCAAGATGCTCAACGAGGGCCGCAAGATTATGAGTTTGCCGGAGCTGAAAGTGACCTGCACCTGCGTGCGTGTGCCGGTATACCGCAGCCACTCCATCTCATGCGTAGCTCAGTTTGAGCAACCCGTGGATGTAGAGGGAGCCCGCAGCTGCTACGACGGCAAACCCGGTGTTGCGCTGATGGATGACATTGACAACAATGTATGGCCCACCCCGTTGGACTCCACCAACGGCGACACCTGCTATGTAGGCCGCATCCGCAAGGATATTGCCGTTGATAACGCCCTCAACCTTTGGGTGGTAGGCGACCAGGTGCGCAAGGGTGCAGCCCTCAATGCCGTGCAGATTGCGGAGCTGCTGGTGAGCCGCGCATAAATACAACGCCGCATCGTTTTATACTACTGTAATGGATATCAAAGCTCTCATCAAAGAAACGGCTGCGTTGGTAGAGGCTCGACTCAATGAGCTTTTACCCACGGAGGATACCGCCCCCACCACCCTGCACAAGGCCATGCGTTACAGCATTTTTGCGGGTGGCAAGCGCATACGCCCCCTGCTTTGCCTGGAGGCAGCCCGCGCCTGCTGCGGGGATGTTACCCCCGCCCTCAACGCCGCTTGCGCGCTGGAGGCTCTGCACACCTACACCTTAATTCACGATGACCTGCCCAGCATGGACAACGATGACCTGCGCCGAGGCCGCCCCACGAATCACAAAGTGTTTGGTGAGGGTGTAGCGATTTTGGCAGGTGATGCCTTGCTTACGGAGGCTTTTGCCATGCTGGCAGGCGTACCCGCTAATGAGCGCTACAACGTACGCGACTATGTGGCAGAGCTGGCATACCGCACCGGCAGCCTCACTTTGGTGGGTGGGCAAGTGCTGGATTTGGAGGGCGAAGGCCGCAGCCTCTCCGTGGATGAGCTGCGCGCCATTCACATGGGTAAAACAGCGGCTCTTATCATTGCCTCCGTTCGCTTGGGGGCTATGGCCGCAGGTGCCACCCAGGAGCAATTGGATGCCCTTACCGTATACGGCAGAGATTTGGGCTTAGCCTTCCAGATTATTGATGATATATTGGATATTACCTCCACCCCGGAGGTGCTTGGCAAGAGCATCGGTAAAGACCAAAAGGTGCAAAAAGCCACCTACCCCGCCTTGGTGGGTATGGAAAAAGCCCGTGCCGAAGCCCGCGAGCTGACGGCATCCGCCCAAGCTGCGCTCGATGTCTTCTCAGACAAGCGTCGGGAGGCACTCCTTGCCATCAATGATTACCTGCTGAAGCGCGATTATTGATTCCCTTACACCTTTCATTCAAAAAGCCGACCTCAATCAGAACGGGGTCGGCTTTTTTATAAAATCTTACGCTCGGGGACAATTAGAGGCTTTGGTCTATATTGACAGATAAATTGGTAGTTGCGGGGGAGAATACTATCGGAGTGTTGGACTTTAGTCCAACATATTATCAAGGTATACCACCGTGAAAGTGGGACTTAAGTCCCACCCTACGATATAAACAAATTGCCATGTTACTAATTATTCCCACGTGTAAAGTCTTGATTATTTTCATTTACGCTTGATTCATTTACATATTATTCTATAATACACCCATGCAGGATTTCTGTTTTTTACTTAAGGAGGGAGAGCAATTACTCTACAGTGCCAAAAGCACGGGGCATTTGCATGCAAGAAAAGTAATCTACATTCTATTGGCCTTGTTCTTTGTAGCGGTGGGCCTCTTTATATATTCGGAAACGGAGGCAACGCCCGCTGCCGGTATCGGGGCTATATGTTTGGGGGTACTGTTCATAATACCCTTAATTTATGAAATTGCCCGCAGTTTCAAAACTCACTATCTGTTAACAAATCAGCGCGCCATCATTGTAGAGCAGCCCGTATGGCTCGGCAAACCCGTTGTCTTTTCCTTTCCGTGGGCGGAGGATATGATAAAGAGGTATAAGCGACACCGCAATGGTAGCGCAGATTTTATCTTTGCAAAAGAACCGTTCGGGTCTATCACGAGTGTGCCTGTGGGGTTCATCAATGTGCCTAATGCAGATGTACTGCACCAACATTTCCACAAGCTCGGTATTTTCAAACCGGAAAACAATGTGAGCTTTAAAAAGCTGCCCAAAATACAGCATCCCGGCGTATTAAAGAGGCTGTTCGGCTACCTGCTCGGCACACTTGCTTTGGGCTATTTGGCATGCGCCGCCATCATTAACAACGGTACAGACCTTCACTTGTTCGGCATGGAGCATGATGCCCTCGTGATAGGTAACAGAAAAGCTACGGAAAAGCGAGGCAAAGAAAAACTTACCCTCTACTACCCCATTGTGGTGTATCAATCAACAAACGCTAAAGAACACACCACCCTCTCTCTCAACGGCTCGGATACCCCCTTGCGCTCGGGTGATACCATCACCATACTGGCAAATGAGAGCAACCCGAAGCGCGTCATTTTGGCAGACAATGCCCATGAAGACACCCGAGCCTTGGCTCCTTGTCTCGGGGCATTATTTTGCCTGGTCATGTTTATCATCACCTGTATTCGCAGCTACATCAAACGCAAAGAGCCCTATCACCACGTTGTACTGAATAACGAGCCTAGCCTCAAATGACATCACATAGTACAGTCTCTGATAACAAAAAATGTTAAAAGTCATAAAAAAAGGAGGTTGACGACTAAGGGGGCAATGTGTTATATTGTACCGCAGGACGCGCAAGAACAAACTCCTCCACATTGTGAGCGAAATTAAACGACAGAAAATAACGGACCTCAGAGAACTGGTAAAAGGTGGTAAAAAATTGCCTGAATGGCTGGTTCTGTGGGCAGAAAAACGCTTGGGGCTGCACGCCCTTAATGTGGCTCACGACAAGATTGAGGATGATTGGGATGCCGGCAGTACGGATAACTTTTTTAAATTAGCCTGTAAACATTTAAACCTCAATTATGAACTTGAGGGGCTTGAGAACATCCCCAAGGAGGGGCCTTGTGTTATCGTCAGCAACCACGCACACGGCATGTCGGACGGTATCATGTTCGGCGATATCGCCATGAAAGTGCGCAGCGATGTGCGTATTGTAGTAAATGAATTTTTGCACCATGTACGCGGCATGCGTCCCTACCAAATAACGGTGGATGTATATGGGGGCGAAGCTGCCAAACGGGCTAACATGCAGGGCATGAGGGAGATGTTGCGCTGGCTTAAGGAGGGGCACTGCCTGTTGGTGTTCCCCAGTGGGTCTGCCGCAACGTGGTCTTGGAAAGACAAGCGTGTGATAGACGACCCGTGGCAAACCAACATCTCTACCATTATTCGCAAGACCGGGGCAACGGTGGTGCCCATGCATTTCTCCGGGCACAATGGGCTTTTCTTCCAAACGGTATCCGTATTGGCCAAGGGCATACGCTCAAATTTCCTTGCCAGAGAGATTTTGAGGGATGGCAAAACGCTGCATAAAGTACACATAGGCAAACCGATCACCCCGACGACGATAGCCATTAATGAGGCAGATGAGGAGTTATCCGACTTTCTGCGCCTTAACAGCATGATGCTGCGCTACCCGCAACATGTAAAAACCAATGAGGCAGAGAGCACAGCAAGAGAGACCATAGAGGAAAGCGTATCTGCCGATATTTTGCAGGCAGAGATTGATAATTTACCGGAGGACACCCTGTGCGCAGCCAACGAAAGTGCACACCTTAAGGTGTATGCTGCGGAGGCGGGACAAATTCCGCAACTGCTGCGAGAAATCGGTATTCAGAGAGAACACACTTTCCGCGCCGTGGGAGAGGGCACAGGCAAAGCCATTGATTTGGATGAGTTTGACACGCACTATGTGCACCTCATTATGTGGAACACTCAAAAGCGCAAGCTGGCAGGTGCCTACCGCATTGGCAGAACGGATGTGATAATGGATAGCCCCAAGGGGTTCAAGGGGATTTATAATTCCGGATTCTTTAAGTTCAGCCCCAAAATTCAGCAGGTATTGCGCAGAGGCATTGAGCTGGGGCGCGCCTTCATCACCCCGGAGTTCCAGAGACACCCGGCCTCCCTCGATACCCTGTGGATGGGCATTGGACATTACCTTTACAAGCACCCTGAGTACCGCTATATGTACGGCACCGTGAGTGTGAGCAGCGATTATAAACCGACCACGCGCTCTCTGATTCTGGCCTACCTGCAACACCATTGCATGAACCATGAGCTTGCAAAAGAGGTTAAAGCCTTTAATCCGCCTGCATCCCTGAAACTTTACAGTGAGGATGATCGTTTGATTGACAAGGGGCTCAAGGATTTGAAGTTACTTTGCCACATGGTGCAGGATTTGGAGGCAGACGGAAAGAGTATACCCGTATTGTTGCGTCAATACTTGCGTTTGGGTGGGGAGATGCTCTCCTTTGGCATAGATGAGAATTTTGGCGGCACGTTGGATGGCTTAGTACTGGTAGACATGTGCAAGGCACCCGAGCGGATTTTGCGCCGCTTCTGCGGCAAGGACTATATACCCCGCCCCAATGATTGCCCGCCATGCAGCCGGCAGTAAGGTTCTGATATTATTTACATGCATTAAAACTGAGTGACGCAAGCCACTCAATGCTCGGCCCGGTAAATACCTATTTACCGGGCCCGATAGTCGAGAGATTCTGATGGTTCCGGTGCTTATCTTTAACGCGTTTTATCACCTATAACATAGGTGGGGCGCCCCTTGTGCTCCATATAAAGCTTGCCGAGGTATATACCCAAAATACCCAGCATAAACAGTTGTACACCACCAATGGCTAATACTGTCGCAATGATGGATGGCCAGCCCAAGTTAATGGAGGTTAAACCACTGAGTGTTACAATTAACACGTACACAAAATACGCAAAAGAAAGCACGATGGAGCACAACCCCAGTACGATGGATATATATAGAGGGCGTACGGAATACCCGACTATGCCGCTGAGTGCCAATGAACACATTTTGCGCAGTGTAAACTTAGATTCCCCGAATTGACGCTCCCGTGGAGTGTATGGCAAAATATCCATTCGCAAACCGCTCCACGGCAACAAACCACGTAAGAAGAAATCCTTATCATGGCAATTTACCACAAACTCCAACACCCCGCGGTCTATTAATCGGAAGTCTGACATACCCGGTTGCATTTTCACCCCACTCAACCATGAAAACAGGCCATAAAAAGCTTTGGAGCTCAATTTCTTAAACAGAGAGATTTTACGCCCCGCATCTTCTCTTGCCGCCTGCACAATGCGGGCCCCGTTTTGCCATGCCTGCACCATGTTCGGTATAAAATCCAGCGGGTGTTGCAGGTCGGCATCCAGCGTAATGTACACATCTGCCGGGTAATGTGCGTAAGCCTCCTCCAACCCCGCTTTTAAAGCATTTTGGTGACCGAAGTTACGTGCAAAACTCAAACCATTTACACGGGGATTCTTTTTACTTTGCTCTACAATAACGCTCCATCCGGCATCTTTACTGCCATCATTCACAAACAATATCTGCCAATCGTATGCGGACAAATACCTCTCTGCTGCGGCTACAAACAAAGGTATATTCTCCTCCTCATTATAACAAGGCACGATTAATTGCATGCGTAATTCGGTAGACAAATCTCTCATCTCACGCCTATTTTACCCCACATTCTTACTCTATTCCAGCCTTTTTTTATTTTTTCTTATTTCCTATTGACTTGGTATAGTATTAGTGCTATATTTTGCGACGGAAAATATTCCGACCATGAAAAAGCACAAATTTGAGACACTACAGGTACACGCAGGACAAACAATACCGGAAAACGGGTCCAGAGCCGTGCCGATATACGCAACGGCAGCCTACGTATTTGAGTCCTGCGAGCAAGCCTCGGCAAGATTCCATTTGGAAGAAGGCGGCAACATATACAGCAGATTAACGAACAGTACGCAAGAAGCAGCCGAGAAGCGAATGGCAGCTTTGGAGGGGGGCGTGGCGGCACTGGCTCTGGCATCCGGAGCAGCGGCCATTTGCTACACCTTGCAGGCCTTGGCCCAAAACGGCGGGCATATTGTAGCCCAAAAGACGATATACGGAGGCAGCCACAATTTACTGGCAAACACGCTGCCGCCATTCGGTATAAGCTGCACCTTTGTAAACATACACAACATAGAAGAAACGGAAGCAGCCATACGCCCCGAGACCAGAGCAATCTACATAGAAAGCATGGGAAACCCCAACTGTGATATACCGGATATTGCAGCACTGGCAGCATTAGCGCACAAACACGGCTTACCACTGGTGGTAGACAACACCTTTGCCACGCCTTACCTGTTGCGGCCCATTGAATACGGGGCAGACATAGTAGTTCACTCCGCCACCAAGTTTATCGGAGGGCACGGCACCACCTTGGGCGGCTTTGTAGTAGACAGCGGTAATTTTGACTGGGCTGCGAGTAATAACTACCCGGCCATAGCCGCACCGCATCCATCTTACCATGGGTTAAGTTTTGCAAGTGCTGTGGGGCCCGCTGCTTTTGTGACATATCTGCGCGCCATACTGCTCAGAGACATGGGGGCGTGCATCTCCCCCTTTGCAGCGTTTCAACTGTTGCAGGGCATGGAGACACTTTCCCTGCGCATAGAAAGACATGGTGCCAATACGGAGAAAGTGGTTCAATATCTCAATGCTCACCCGCAGGTGGTTAAGGTGAACCACCCGCATTTACCGAGCCACCCCAACCACGAGGTCTACTGCCGTTATTATCCGAACGGGGGAGGCTCCATCTTTACCTTTGAAATCAAGGGCGGGCAAGAGAAGGCATTCCGCTTCATCAATGCACTTAAACTCTTCTCCCTTGTTGCCAACGTGGCAGATATGAAGAGCCTCGTCATTCACCCTGCCAGCACCACACATTCTCAGCTTGCCCCCGAGCAACTGGCGGAATGTGGCATCACCCCCGGCACCATTCGACTCTCCATAGGCACGGAGCATATTGACGATATTTTAGCGGACTTAGAGCAAGCCTTTGCTGAATTATCTTGATATTTAACATCAAAAAAGAACAAAACCGGGGGGATTACACAGTTCAGGCTTTACGCAGCGCTTTGAATATGATACAATGCACTGACGGGCTCGCACAGCCCGAAGCCAATACAGAATTATGAGTGATCCCTCCAAATTCCGCAATCTTGCCATTATCGCCCATGTAGACCACGGTAAAACCACCTTGGTGGATCAACTGTTAAAAGCAGGCGGTACCTACCGAGAAAACCAGGAGGTGCAAGAGCGCGCCATGGACTCCATGGATTTGGAGCGTGAAAAAGGTATTACCATTAAGGCAAAAAATACCTCCATTCACTGGAATGACTATACCATCAACATTGTAGACACCCCGGGGCACGCAGACTTCGGTGCCGAGGTAGAGCGTGTGATGAAGATGGTGGACGGCGTGATTTTGGTGGTGGATGCCTATGAAGGCCCGCAGGCGCAAACGCGATTTGTGCTGCGCAAAGCACTGGAGGAAGGCTTGCTGCCCATCGTTGTCGTCAATAAGATTGACCGCCCGCATGCCGACCCGATGAAGGTACACGACCAGGTGCTGGAGTTGTTGCTGGAGCTTGATGCAACGGAGGAGCAGTTCGAGGCACCCTTTGTATACGGCTCCGCCCGCGACGGCTATTTCATGAACAGCCCGGAGAACGAGCCGCCCGTGGACTGCACCCCCCTGCTCTACCAAATTGTCAACCACATACCCGCACCTAAGGAGGCAGACCCCGATAAACCCTTCAAGATGCTTATTTCCAACATAGATTGGGATGACTACGTGGGCCGTGTAGCGGTGGGCCGCATCACCAGCGGGCGCGTGCAAAAGGGAGACACCCTTTACCTGCTGCAGCCAAACGGCAACCGCATTCAGGGTAAAGTCACCAAGCTCTTTGAATACAGTGGGTTGCAGACTACAGATTCAGCCGTTGGAGAGGCCGGCAACATCATCGGCATCTCCGGTTTTGAAGATGTAGACATTGGTCAAACCCTTGTGAGCGACCCGGAGGCCGAAGCCATGCCCTTTGTGCAGATTGATCCGCCCACTGTGCAGATGGAGTTCAGTATCAACGATGGCCCGCTGGGTGGTAAAGACGGCAAAAATGTGACCAGCCGCGTGATACGAGACCGCCTGATGCGAGAGATGCGCACCAATATCTCCATTAAAGTGGAGGATACGGACTTGGCAGGTGTATTCCTGGTATCCGCACGCGGCACCATGCAAATTGCCATTTTGGTAGAGCAAATGCGCCGTGAGAATTATGAGGTGCTCGTTTCCCGCCCCAAGGTTATTACCCGCGAGATTGACGGCGTAACCTGCGAGCCTTTTGAAACCGTTTTCATTGAAGTGCCCGATGAATGCGCCAACGGCACTGTGCGTATTCTCGGCAACCGTCGCGGTATTCTCGAAAACATGGATGCCTCCGGCAACGGCCGAACCTTCATTCAAGCTACAATCCCCACACGTGGTCTCATCGGCTTTGAGTTTGAACTGGTCAACCTTACCAGCGGGCACGGCATTTTCTCTCACCTCTTTAAAGAATACGCCCCCTATGCCGGCGAGATTGTCACCCGCCAGTGCAGTACGCTCATTTCTATGGAAAACGGTATTGCTCGCCCCTACGCCTTACAGGCTATGGAGGAGCGCGGCTCGCTCTTCATTGCCCCCGGTGATGAGGTGTATGAGGGCATGATTGTAGGCGAAAACCCCAAGCCTATCGATATTCCCGTTAACCCCACCCGCGAAAAACACCTCACTAACCACCGCTCCGCCAATAAGAATGACTCCATTCAGCTCACGCCCCCTCGCATCTTCTCGCTGGAGCGTGCCATTGAATACATTGAACCGGATGAATTGGTTGAGGCTACACCCCACTTCATACGCATGCGCAAGCGTATCCTCGATGCCACCGCACGCAAACGCGCGGAAATTAAACTGCAAAACAGCTGATTTTTTATACATACACTTTTTATAGGAATTAAGACACACCGATGTCTTGCCATGGGGATAGAAGGGTGCTAACATTCGCGCGCCATGGATAACGAAGCTTACCAAATCTCCACGCCGCTGTTCCGTGCCATTACCACGGGCAATACAGATGCAGTACGCAAACTACTTGCAGCGGGAGAAGACCCGAATGAATGCTACGGGGCGGATGAAGAGCCGGCCCTCTTGGTGGCAGCAGTTGAGAAACGAGAGGAAATTGTGCACATGCTGCTACAAGCCGGGGCAAACCCCAACCATGGGGATATGTGCGGGTATACCCCGCTGATGGCGGCCGTGTGCGCCGATGCCGTGCATATTGTTGAGCTTTTATTGACAGCCGGGGCAAATCCGCACCGCGCCTGTGGTTGTACCGGCGCAAATGCCCTGCACGATGCCGCCATTGGGGGCCACACCTCCATTGTTAAAACGTTGTTAGCTCACGGCGTCAAGCCGGATGACAGCGAAAATGCAGACGGGATGACACCCCTTATGTGTGCCGTGCATGCCTTGGATGCCGACGCCGTGCACCTTCTCCTCACCTATGGAGCCAACCCTGCCGCCCGCAGCAGTAAAGGAGACACTGCGACAGAGATTTTGGAATACCGGGCAGAAAGTTTGTCGGAACCGCTCAAATTGACCCGCGCCCATAAAATACGGGAGATGTTGAAAGCAGCCTCGCGGCAGTAATCTGCGTGAGTCTTTATCGAGCTTTGCGCCTTTTATTTTTTCTGCTCTTACGGGATTTTTCGTTCTGCGACTTGCGAGAGAGTTTAGCCTCGAAATAGAGCACACCCTCACGAGCTTCCCATACTAACTTGGGATGCTCCACCAAATCTGCACCGGAAGCTATATACATTTTCGGCTTACCCATTCCTTTTACTCTATGAGGATGAATGGCTCGTAAAAGTTTAACGCGACCTTTTGTACCGTTTTGAGGAAGAAGCTTTGTAATGGAGCCATCAATATCCAACCGTACGGGCAATTCTCGTTTAACCTCAAGTTTACCTCTCACTGTCAGCACATTGGGGCATGGAGACACTTGGGGCGCACTGATACGGAATCCAAGCGCAGCACCATCCTCTATGAAGAGATGCTCTACGTTACCATCGGGGCGATATTTGACGGTACCATCCCGATATTTAACAGTGGTATCATTTTTAATTTGTGAAAAATACATCGTCTGCTCGGGTGGTGTATGCAAACTATGGTCAAAGAACAAGAAAGCACCTTTCAGCAAAGTAACACGCCCTCCACAAGTACCGCAGCCATAAAGTATGGCATCTGCTCCCACAGTTATATCCCCCCATACATCACCGTAATTGCAAAACTCGCCACCCTCGCCCACAGTAACATTACCATGAATACTGCCGGGGTACATCTCTAACGGGATTTCAATAGGAGGTGCGCTACAAGGATGTTTCAGAATAAATGTCTGAGCATAATGGCTATTGACAACGCGTGAGGTGGCATTGATGTGAACATCTCTCGTGATGACACCATAGTTAAAGAGCTCAACATTGTCATTACAATAAAATCCGGCATCAGGATCATGAACTTGGCCCGCTACAATATTACCCGGGCCGATGTTAATATGGGCATGATTAAGATTGATGGTATTCAACTCAAAACGCGCCTGGTGCTTGTCTTTACCGGGTTCCAGCAAGCGTTCGAAGCACACATTAACGGGGGACTCAGCCTTGCCGGTGATATCCATATCCGCATAGCCGCGGATTTCGTGGCGTATAGTTTTGTGCCCTTCAATAGTGATATGCTGCTGGTTATTGACCTGCACCTCACCGCCACCGTAAGTTACTGTGCCTGCCGTGATGTTGAAGAATGAAATTTCCTTGCCGGCCTTGCGCATATCGATAACCCCACCATGAGCTAAAACCAGCATTTCATCAGGGGTATACATTATCCGCCTATCTACAACGATGGCACCTTCCAAAGGGTTAGGGATGGATCTGTTATCCAGAGAAAGATACGAATACACACGTCCATCCGCGTGCAGGGCGGCATGAATCTGCGCATGGTGCTCATCGCCGGTGATGCGGCGGTATTGGCGTTCGTACACCGCCGGCATGGGGCTCATGTCCTCATCCCCATTTTTCTCAACGGCAAACACATCTACGTCGCCCCACACCATCTTGAGACTGTTGGAAATGAAAATAGGGGTATTTTCATCCGGCAGATTATATCGGCCCTCAATGGTGTCTGCCGTCAGATCCCACTTAGAATAAAAAATAATATTATTTGTAACGCAATCCAAGTAAGCCGGTATTTTACAAGACCCACCACCGTTCAAATCCCCCATACAGGTAAGCGGCATATAGAGATAATCCGTTCCATCATCATTCTCAACAGTGTGGTCGGTACGGGCATGGTAGATAAGAGCCCCGTGAATATCATCCGTCCTGCCGGAGGTGTTACCGGGGTGATGCATACACATCTCCTGCCCCATGCCATATCCCCTCGACAAACAAAAATCATTGTATACCAAGGTTGGCCCGGCAATTTCAACGTTGACGAATTTGCCATGAACATTAGCCTTGGAGCCCACTACACTAAGCCCATTGGCAAAGGTTGCCCCGGCACTGTAAATTTTGAGCCCTGATGCCGACATGCGAGACACATCTGCCAACACTCGCCCGGACAGATTGAGCGTGGTGTATGGCAAAAATGAGGTCAAAACATTGAGTCGCTGAGGCAGGCGAGTTTGAGCATGAACTGCCACATCTGTCTCACAAAACTCCAAATATGATCCCAGCGTAAAATGCCCTACATAAGAGAGGTCTTCGCGGTCGGGGTGCTCTTTAATCAGGATGTGATACATGTTATTAGGCTCAGACGCCTCCCCCTTGGTGGGGGCAGGATAACGCCCGTTAAGAGCAGCCATGCCGCCATCGTAAAGTGCATACTGACCGCCTATCGGTGGGTTTTGAGGAAGAAGGGTAATGATATTGTCATATATGGCGGAATCCGGCTCAGGGAAATCATAAATACAAGGTAACGGCTTGGGCAAATCTGTGGCAGCCTGAGCAGTTAATACAACAAATGAAAAAAAAGAAGAGAATATGATGCGTTTCATAATGAATAGCAATGTTACCTTATGCACTGATTCTAGCGATAAACTTACCGCATTTCAAGCTTAAAATCAGGAAATTATTGCAAGAAAAAGCAATGAATGTACATTATGTCAGTTTAAACGAAAAACCGCCGCCTCTGATTAGAAACAGAGACGGCGGAGTGTAATTTGTTCAAACGCTGCTCAGGCAGCGGAGGCTTTAGTTGAACTTAGCCAGCATAGCTTGGCGCTGAGCCTCGAGCTCGGCGGGCAGCTTGTCGCCAACCATGTTGAACAGCTCGGTCTGAGACTCAAGCTCAGCCTTCCACTCAGACTCAGAGAGAGCCATGTTGGTGTTGAAGGCGGCCTCGTCGTAGCCCTTAAGGCCCTCGGTATCGAGCTCGTCATAGGTGGGGGAGATACCCAGAGCGGTCTCCACACCGTCAACCTCGCCACGGCAGCGGCGGAGCACCCAATCAAGAACGCGCATGTTGTCGCCGAAGCCGGGCCATACGAAGTTGCCCTCGGCATCCTTGCGGAACCAGTTCACGTTGAAGATCTTGGGCAGCTTGCATGCGCAGGTCTTGGTGCCCATGTCAAGCCAGTGCTGCCAGTAGTCGCCTACGTTGTAGCCGATGAAGGGCTTCATAGCCATCGGATCGCGGCGTACCTGACCAATCTGGCCGAAGGCAGCGGCGGTCATCTCGGAGCCCATGGTAGCACCCACGTATACGCCGTGGTTCCAATCCTTGGACTGGAATACAAGCGGCATGGTGGTGGCGCGGCGGCCGCCGAAGAGGAATGCGCTGATGGAAACACCCTCGGGGTTGTAGTACTCGGGGTCGAGCGTGGGGCACTGAGAAGCCGGAGCGGTGAAGCGGCTGTTGGGGTGAGCGCACTTGCGGCCGCAATCGGGCGTCCAGTCGTTACCCTGCCAGTCGATAGCGTGAGCCGGAGCCTCGCCGTCCATACCTTCCCACCATACGTCGCCGTCGTCGGTCAGACCAACGTTGGTGAAGATGATGTTCTCCTTGATGGTGTCCATAGCGATGGGGTTGGACTTGTAGGAGGTGCCGGGGGCCACACCGAAGTAACCGTTCTCGGGGTTAATGGCGTGGAAGGTACCGTCCTCGTGGGGCCAAATCCATGCGATATCGTCACCGATGATGCTGGTCTTCCAACCCTTGGCAGCGAGTGCGGGCGGGGGTACCACCATAGCCAGGTTGGTCTTACCGCAGGCAGAGGGGAATGCGCCGGTCACATAGGACTTGCGGCCCTCGGGGTCGGTGATGCCGAGGATGAGCATGTGCTCAGCCATCCAGCCGTTCTTGCGGGCAATACCGGTAGCGATGCGGAGTGCAAGGCACTTCTTGCCGAGCAGAGCGTTACCACCGTAACCGGAACCGTAGGAGATAATCTCACCGGTCTCGGGGAAGTGGCAGATGTACTTCTCCTCGTTGTTGCAGGGCCAAGTTACGTCTTCCTGACCGGGCTCAAGGGGAGCACCTACCGTGTGAAGGCAGGGAACAAAGTCGCCATAGCCGTCACGCTTGGGGTTGCCGCCGCCGTTCACCTCGTCCTCAAGGCGCTTGAGAACTTTCTCGCCCATGATGGTCATGATGCGCATGTTGGTGACAACGTAAGCGGAGTCAGTGATTTCGATGCCGATTTTGGCAAGGGGGGAGTCAAGCGGACCCATGCAGAAAGGAATCACGTACATGGTACGGCCCTTCATGGAGCCATCGAGGAAGGGGTTGAGGATGGCGCGCATCTCTTCCGGGGACTTCCAGTTGTTGGTGGGACCGGCGTCCTCCTGCTTCTCGGAGCAGATGAACGTGCGTTCCTCTACGCGGGCCACGTCAGAAGGAGTAG
>SUVJ01000054.1 GCA_015062045.1 Akkermansiaceae bacterium | reverse complement strand
GGGTTCCCTTTATAATTAATTAATTCGAGTGGTTTCCGTCTTCGGCAAGCCTACGCCGTGACGAGTCGCCGCTGCGCGGCTCCACCACTCGCTATTTGAAATGTCGCCCGCTTCACGGGCTCTGAAACCAGAATCCGGGAGGTACGGCAAGCGGTTAGTTCAGAAAAGCGCAAAAACAGGGTCCGTCTTCGCGTAGCCCTACCGGGCTCTTGCTTCGCCGAGACAGGCTGCAAGGAGAGGATTCGCTCGAAGTGGAGCCCTTGGTCTGCCAGGTGCGGGGCATGGTCTTGCAGCTTGCCCGGGCGAATCAACGAGGAGCCTGAGTGGTGTTTTGTGCGTTATTTCCCCACTGCAAGACGGATAGCTTTGGTAGTGATGCTTCCGGGGATGCGGGGCTTCATTAACATTATTTTTCGAAGCTACAGAATTGAAAAGAGATTTCTTTTGTCCATATACTATTCCATATACTATCTTCAACGCCAAGGACGTTTTCCGGGACATCAAATGGCACATTATCTGCCGCCGTTCTCATCAGCACTTGCCCGTCTTCTCCCTTCTTATATACAAAACCAAAGCAATGTGTGATCGTTCCGGCATTTTCTACCGTGGGGTGGATTTTGAAACAAATGTCGATATCGCCTCGGTATGTGCCGTTTCTGTTTATGGCGGTTTCGTGAGCCGCATAAACAAATCGAAGATTGTCGTATTTTCTTTCAAGCATGAACGTGGGCGACAATACGGAAATACCGGTCAATCTCTCATTTTCTACTATTTCCTGCAGCGGGATAGTTAGAGTACCTATTGGTGTATTGCCATCGCACAAAACAAATTTGAAAGTATATATGTGTTTTTGTTCATCTACACTTGTAGCACAACAAAAGGCATGAGCCAATTCCTCTTTAGCAGAGGCCGAAAGAGAAAAGGGAGCATTGTTTTGCCCGGGATTGCAAACACACGAGCTCAGCCCCACCGCCGCAAGGCACAGGGCTGTGGCAAGGATTTTGTGGATGAAGGGCATGGTCATAACTAAGCGTGTATCTGTTACGGGGCATTATATCAATTCCCGCCCCTCTGTTCAAGCGTAGATGGTATTTTGTTGCGCTTTTCCGGCATTTATGTTGCTGATGCTGAAAAACCATTGCCTTGAGGCTCCCTTTATAATAAGGTGGTTACCCATACCCAAGCCTCTCTTTAACAAGCTCCTGTTACACGGGGGCAAATTCAGCACACTATTACTCGCAAACAAGATATACAAGAACCGCCTAAAGCCGCAGCCCAGAAATGAGCAACGGCTTTGTTTTCAATAATGAATAAAGGGGGCTTCGGCAAGCCTACGCCCACCCAAGCAATTTACTTGCGGCGGCTTGTCACGCCATAGCTTTAGCGACGGCGGCGGCGAGCTGCCAAACCGGCCAAAGCCAGCAGGCTCAGCGTTGCCGTGGTCGGCTCAGGGACGGCGGGAAGAACACCTTTGTTCAGCTCCCATGCCTGATCTGCAGTTGCATAGCCGTCATAGATGGTAAGTGCATCCAGATAGTCTGTCGTGTAGCGAATTTCGGTTACATCATATTTATCGTTAACCCACTGAGTTCCGTTATTACCTGCATTCAATGTTACAATGCGGCCATTGTTCATTGCTACAGAGAAATAAATCTGCACGCCGAGGGGGCCGGTGTTGGAGCTAATGCCATTGTATGCGATGGTAAGAGCAGCACCCGCAGCATTTGTCCAGTCAATATCGGTCAGAGCGCTTGTCGCGGCAGATCCATTAGTGCCAAATACTGTTGCACCCTTTGTGGTGAATGCAGTGTCGTCATTAGCACTCATGAAGTAGAAACCACCGGTCGTAATGTTGTTGTTAACGCTATTGTTGTTAACGCTGATGTTGACGGTGTGATCTACAGTTTCAGTCGCTGCATCATCTATTTTCCAAGAGAGCAGCGGAATCTTGCTGGCTCCGCTGGTGGGCTTGCCTGTTGTGAAGACAGAAAGAGCTTCAACATCCAAGGTCAGAACGGCAGTAAAGGCCTGCTTATAGGAATCGTTTGTCAGGATGGTGGTAGCATCAATCACCGTTGCGCTATTCTGCAGGGCGATATCAGTAGGATTTGCCAGTTGTTTTTCGCTCAAGGCGCCCATGGATACACCACTGAGAGCCAGGAGCATAACGAGTGTCTTTTTCATGTTTAGTATGTGTGGATTATTCGTTATTACGCAGCTCGTGCAGGGATACCCTTTCCCACGCGCGACGGGAGGCTGAGAGACCTGCCCCGAGCCGGCTGAGCGTAGTATACAGCATTCTAAAAGATGAATGCCTTTTTACGGCTTAATAATGAAGCAATAAGAATTTTTTATAAAGTTATAATAAGGCCAATTGGAGATAACAAGAATTATCATAAGTCATATTTTTTCAATAATTTTCAATAATTTTGCTTGCTACATCTTTTAGAATGATGTTCCCAGTATAACGTTCAATAAATAAGCGGACTGATTTGCGAGCATAAGCAAGCCGAATTTCGGAGTCCGCAAGGCGGGGTTTGGTACAAGGGAGTATTGCGCTGCGCAGAAAAATATTGTTAATGCGGGCGAGCGCCCGCCGAATGTTTGCCCCCGGCATTTGGGGGCGGTATAAAATAGCCCCTCACCGTGGCACCATTAATCACGCTTACGGCCACGGGGGTGAAAGTTGCGGTGCAGGCCAACCAAGCGTTTAGCCTCCACATGGGTATAGATTTGTGTGGTAGCTAAATCTGCATGGCCCAGCATATCCTGAATCACGCGCAAATCTGCCCCGTTCTCCAGCAAATGGGTGGCAAAAGAATGCCGCATGATATGCGGGTACACATGCTCGTTGAGTCCGGCCGCGGCTGCGCGTTTGCGTATAATTTGGCGTATACGCTCGCGGGTGAGGCTCTCCCCGCGGTTGGATAAAAAGAGCTCGGGCACGCGGTGGCCCTCCCTCGCAAACACATGGCGAGCTTGCTGCACATAATTTTGCAAGGCCTTGGCAGCCATGGTACCCATGGGCACATAACGCGTTTTGCCCCCTTTGCCGGTAATGCGCAAAAACTTTTCCTCCCAGCTTATTTGGTCTGCCCGCAAGCGCACCAGCTCGCTCACACGCAGTCCGCTGCCGTAGAGCATCTCCAAAATGGCGCGGTCTCTTGCGCCGTAGGGTATATCATCTGCATCCGTAGCATCCAGCATCTTTGCTACAGATTCCGCAGCCAGGGTCTCCGGTATGGCCCGGCGCACCGCCCCGCCTTTTACCAAGGCTGCGGGATTTTGCTCGATAACGCCCCCGGAGTTAAGATACCGAAAAAAGCGTCGTAAATGCACCATGGCAATGCGGCAGCTGGAGAACGCAAGCCCCTCCTCATGCAGCAAACGGCGGTATTCTGCCAGCAGGGGTTCTGTAATGTGTTGCGGGGTGAGCTCACGGCTGCGGCACCACTCCGTAAAGCGAGCCAAGCTTCTGCGCACGGATTCCCGATAATTGACACTCAGGCCGCATTCTGCAGCCAAATAGAGCAAAAATCGCTCCGTGAGCGCAGGCCACTCCATAAGGCATCAGTTGGCAGAAGATGCAGCGGGCTCGGGCAGCGGCTCAAAGGGGATATCATCCCCCGGGGTGTAACCGGTAGCAGGCGTAGCAGCGTTGGGTAACGACTCGCCGGATTCCACTTGGCGCTTGGCCGCTTCAAAAGCAGCGGACTTATCGGTAGTAGTGCCCACCACCACCACCGTGCGACCACTCTTATTGGTGGTAAGGGTTTGGTTTTCACCAATCTGCAACTCGGCATCCGGCAAAAGGGTGCCCGTGGCACCGGGCTCCATACCGGGCAAAATGCCCTGACCATCCGGCAAGAAATCCCCCGTTGTGGTGAGCATGGATACCGGATCCACAAAATCGCTCTCTCTCAAAAAGCCACGCTTACCGTCATCTGTCTCAACAAAGTAGTAGGTACCCTCACAGGCAATAATCTTGGCCTTCTCGGTCTTAACCATGCGGCCGCCGGGGTCTTCCGTATGGTCCGGGTTGCGGTTGAAGAGGAAAGCCTTGCCGTCTCGCACATCGATCTTGGCACCATCCACAAACATGCCCTCCTTCACCAGTTTACGGCGAGCCTCTGCACGGGCTGCTGCCGCACCGGGAGGATCCAGCGGGGAGTCCTCTTTCAGGTACTCGGGGGTGTACTCCCCTTTCTCAAATAATGAGCAAGAGGCAAAGAGCAGCGGTGTTGCAAGAAGTAGGTATACGGGCTTCATACGCGCGCAAGGTACCATACGGATTAACAAAATGCAAGTCTGTTTAGCGTCATGGCATCATTAATGCCTCCCGATTCACAAAGAAAACGGCCCCGAGTATGCAAAAGAAGGCCCACAGGTAATCCCACTTCCAATGCTCGCCCATAAAAAAAATCATAAAGGGCACAAAAACGGTGAGGGTGATGACCTCTTGGGTGATTTTGAGCTGCGCCAAACTAAGCCCGCAAGAGCGGCCGATGTGATTACCCGGCACCAGGAAACAATACTCAAAAAAAGCCAAGCCCCAGCTCATGAGTATGAGTTTCCACCACTCGCTGTTCGCCGTCTCTTGCCCGGGTTTGCGTAAAAAGCCGTACCAGGCAAAGGTCATCACGATATTGCTGATGACCAACAGACAAATGGTAAGCAGAATTTTCATATTGGCTTACAGAGCAATAAAGAAGCACCCCCCTGGTTGAGAAGACGACGGCACATGCACCAAACGCACGCGGCCCAAAATATCCATCCCCAAAATGGTGTGTTCCTCTTCCCCGCAAAAAACAGGTGTTACCGCCTCCACCACCACACCGGGGGCAAGCTTAACCTTGCCGGGGGCACCAATGGTAGCCACCAGTTGCGCGGCAGAGTTCACATCGCTCACGCCCATGTGCATTTGTTTGGCAGCCCCGGCGGGCCAGGCAGATGCAGGCAAGCGGGTTACGCTGCTGCCGGAGTCCAGCAAGATATCATGCGCCTTGCCATCGCACTCAATGCTCAGCACCATACGGCCGGCTTCATCACGCTTGCCGGGCAGCGGCACAAGCTTAAGCTCCCCCTGCGGCAGCCCCCAGTGCAGTTTGCCGGCACTCACATCAAAAGTAAAGGGCATGGCACCCAGTATATCCATACCGATAATACCGTCTATTTGCTCTGCCATCATACTGCGGGCACCATCCAAATTCAACGCCATAACCGGGTGATTGCGCAGTGAGGCAGAGTCCGCAAACTTGAGGTTCAGCAGGTAAACATCCGGGCGCTCTTTGGCGTTGCCGCTAAACTGCACGTTGCGGGTGTCCATTTGGCGCGGGTTCTTCAGCTTGCTCAAGCTGCCGCGGTGTATCACCGTATTGGTGGCCCCGGTATCCAGCATCATGCGCATGGGCACACCGTTCATCTCACAATTCACCAACACTTGGCGGCAGCGGGCATCCTGCACCATGGTCATGGTGTCTGTCGCCTTATTTTCAGAAACCTGCGTCTCTGCATGGCATACCCCTGCCAGCAGCATCATTACCGTGCTTACACATAACTTTATCATGCGCTTATTCTAACGGGCATCCCCCGCTTCGTCAACGCCTTTTTCTCATAAAAAGACAGTTTTTTTGCGTCAATTCTCCTTTTTCTGCTTGCCTATTTATTTAAGCAAGGTAAAATATCTGCGTATGAAAAAGAGCCTCTTCCTGTTGAGTAGCTTTGTGCTGCCCGCCATGGGCACAGAGATGCCCCCAATGATACCGGATGGTCCTGTCACCTATGAAGATGTGACATACGAGGACCCGATGGCCGGGTTTACGGATCCGTATGCATTTGCCGAGCCGGCCCCGGCAGCGGCCCCCATCACCCCGTCCGTATCCTCCGGGGAGAAAGCATTTATCAAACTGAACCTGTACCAAACAAATTACCAGGTACGCGGCATGGGGGTGACGGATCCCATGGCCTCCAACGGCTATTCCTCCGTCTCGGGGCACTATGTGTTACCCAACCGCAACCTGTTTAACGCCGGAGTATACCAAAAAGTAAGCGGCAACGTGGGTGTGGTATGGGGAGCCACGGCAGAGCTGGCAGATACCCCCGTGCTCACCGCAGGCTACGCCATTGGCAAAGAGCTTTTCCCCAACCTCACGCTGGAGCTGGGTTACAACCTGCGCCACGGTGGTTTGGAGGGCTACATGGCACGCTATGCCAACAGCAGCCCCCACCGTTTAGCTCAGGACCTCACTGTTACCCTCGCCTTCAACGACCACCAAAAAGGGTTCTTCGGCAGCATGCAATGGGGCATTGGTTTCCAGGGCCTCACCGGGCATTATCTGGATGCCGAGCTCGGGTACCGTTTCACCAACGTTGTCAACACCAACAGCTGGGGGCTTGATTTGGAGGTCTCCGCAGGCTGGGCAGGCTCCTTCAGCTACTGGGCCAACGGGATTAAAGGAACGGATGCCGGCAGACTCCGCGTAGCCGCCCCCGTCTTCACCCATGGTGGCGGCATCGGCAGAGATGGCCGCACCCAAATCACCCCCTGGGCTCAAATCTCCGCCTCCGGCAACAACTCCGGCAAAATTGACCATGCCGTGGGTACCGGCCCGGTGGACCACTTCCAGGTCACCTTCGGTATAGAGTTCGGCTGGAAATTCTGATTCCGCAGCCGCCTTTATCTCCGTTTTTCCTTCTTTTGCAGGGGTGCTGCCACAGCATCCCTGCGCTTTTTCTGCCCTTGTGACACATTTTTGCAAAAAAAGGCTTGCTATCCCTGCACTTCTCGTGTATCATACGCGCACCTCGCCGGATTAGCTCAGTGGTAGAGCACCCGATTTGTAATCGGACGGTCGTCAGTTCGACCCTGACATCCGGCTCTGGAATAAAAAATCCGCTTAAAGCCTGGCAATTAAAGCTTTAAGCGGATTTTTTCATTGTTAGATTTTTCCCAACTTGGGAATCTCTAAAAACTCCGGGGCCCCCCAAAATTGGTAGTTGTGGGGGAGACCCCGCGAGCGTTAGCGAGCCGAATTTTTGAGCCCGCGCAGGGGCGCCATAAAATAGCCCGGGTGTGGAGCCGCGCCAGCGGCGGCTTGTCACGGCGTAGGCTTGCCGAAGCCGGAAACCCCGGGAAATATGCAAAATAAATACGAACCCCGTGAGGGCGAAATTCATTATGCGCGCCGGCGCATTCTTCATGAGCCGCTGCAAGCGGCTTCTTCATTACGCCATCAGGCTTTCTTCACTATGCGCGCCGGCGCATTCTTCATGACGAGCGTAAGCGAGTCGATAAAGGGAATTTACGCGGAGATAACGAGGAAATTTTTGATAGCTTACGTTTTTATACTCGCTGCGCGAGTAGTGAAGAAGCCGCCAACGGCGGCTTGTGAAGAATGCACCTGCGGTGCATAATGAAGAACGCCTGCGGCGTTGTGAAGAATGCGCTGGCGCGCATAACATAGGCAGGGGCGTTCCGGCTTCGGCAAGCCTACGCCGTGACGAGTCGCTCGCCGCAGGCTCGCTTTCTACGCCCTCACAGGGTGAGATTTGCCCTGCGGGGTAGTGATATTGAAGGGCAATCGCCCTTCTGTACATGCCCCCCACAAACCACCAATTTGTTTGGACACCGCCCCGGCGCAAGGTAAACGTGCAGAAAAATCCCCGCGTTTCGGGGGGAGAAACGCGGGGAGGATAAGGGAGAAAAGCTCTCTCGCAGAGATTACTCGCACACGGGCTTAGCCAGCACCTTGCGCAGGCGGGCAAAGCGGGGCAGAGCCTCAACGGTCTTCATGCCGGTCTCGCCCTGAATGAGGGGCAGAGCATAGTCGATGAAGGCACGCTCAATGCCGTTACCGGCAGCGTTGATCCACTCACGGGGAACCTTCTTCTCGAAGTTGGCAACGCTCTCCAGGGGCAGGAGCTTGGTGTTGCATACGTACTGGCCGTATACGCTGTCGCGCTCAAAGGCAACCATCTTGTCGGTGTCACCGGAAACAGCGGCCTGTACAGCGGTCTTACCGGCAAGGTAAGCCTCTGTGGCATCTGTGGTGGAGGCCAGGTGCGTAGCGCAACGCTGCAGCAGGGAGGGCTCAATGGCGCGAACCTTGGCGGAGGGAACGCGAGCGCGCACAACCTCTGCCAGCTTGTTGGCAAGGCCGCCGAGCTGGGCGTGGCCAAAGCCGTCGTTGCTGTTGGTCTTGGCTTGGGAGATGAAGTTGCCGTCGGCATCATGAATACCCTCGGAAACCACAACAAGGCACTTACCGGTAGCGTTATAACGCTTCTCAACGTCGGCCAGGAAGGAGTCCATATCGAAATCAACCTCGGGCAGGTAAATGAGGTCGGGGCCTGCACCGGCGTAGGTAGCCAGGGCAGAGGCGGCGGTAAGCCAGCCGGCGTTGCGGCCCATCACCTCGATAATGGTGATCATGCCGGTATCGTAGCAAGAGGCATCGTGCTGCACCTCCATGCAAGAGGTAGCGATGTACTTGGCGGCAGAGGCAAAGCCGGGGCAGTGGTCTGTACCGAAGAGGTCGTTATCAATCGTCTTGGGAATACCCATGACACGGCACTCGTAACCGGACTTCTGCATGAACTTGGAGATCTTGTTGCAGGTGTCCATGGAGTCGTTACCACCGTTGTAGAAGAAGTAGCGAACATCAAACTTACGGAAGGTCTCAAGAATCTTCTCGTAATCGGTGGGGTCCACATCGGGATCCTTCATTTTGTAGCGGCAGGTACCGAGAGCGGAAGAGGGGGTGAACTTGAGGAGATCAAGCTCTGCGGGGTCTTCCATACCCATGTCATAAAGCTGTTGATTGAGCACGCCGGTGATACCGTGAGCGGCACCGTAGACGCGGGTGATCTGGGGGGCGTTAAGTGCGGCCTTGACTGCGCCGAGAACGCTGGCGTTAATCACAGCGGTAGGACCGCCGGACTGGCCGATGATGCATGCACCTTTGAGTTCTTTCATAATTAATCTGAATTGACGATTGATGATAATTACCCTTTTGCAATGGCCGTTGTGCCGACTGCAAGCAGGCGCGCTATTCTACCTGATTTTTTTCGACATGACAAGCAAAATAAATGCCATATTAGATAAAAATTGTTAAATTTTAGCAAAAAGTTAACATAAACTCTTGCCAGCAGGGTAAAAAAGTGGTAACATGGGCGCGATGAAGAGCTATCTCATACTCGTAACAGGAGCCGTATTGGCATTAGCCGCATGCACGCAAACGCTGCCGTACGGCGCGATGAACGGCACCCTGCCGCCGAAGGAGAATCCTGCTCACCGCCAGTACCTGGCACTGCCGGGGCAAGGTGCGGTCAACACGCATGCCACAGATACGGATGCAGCGTTTGAAGAGCAGGTAGCGGCCTATACCGGGCAAACAGCACAACCCACCCAGCCCGAGCTTACCCCGCAGCTGCCGGCATACCCCGAGCAGCCCGTTGTGAACAATAACCCGATTGTCAACCCTGCCTACACTCAGCCTGTGGTATCCCCTGCATACCCGCAGCCCACACTGCCGCAACCGGCTATCAACCAACCCGCAGCAGACGGCACGGCCGGTTATGCCGTACAGGTGAACAACGCCACGAATGGCCGCATCTTTGTAGAGATGCATGATGACTCAGACAACATCTTCCCCGTGGCCTCCATGTATGCCGGGCAGCGCATCAGTACCCAACCGGCAGAGCCGCGCCCCATTCAGGGTGGGCTCACCGTAGTTATCCGCGACCCGGACCAACCCGGTGCCCCCGAGCTGCGCCGCTACAGGGTATCCACCCCGCCCACCTCATACATGGGCAAAACCATCAACATTACATTGTTGCAAGGCGGGCGTTACCGCGCTGCTCTTGATGGCGAGGTATACTACGCCACGCCCGAACCCACGGAAAAACCGGCAGAGAAAAAGGCAGAAGAGCCCGCTAAAGCTCAGCCCGCCCCTGCCCCTGCTGCTTAATTTATCGTCACATCACGGCGTTTTTCTCAAAAAACTTTGTGAAAAGTGCCTGCGGAAGGTGCACCAAGCTTGCCTTGGTGCATTTTCTGTTTTATAGAAGAGGCATGTACACATTGTATCTGCATTCAATATACGGCTTGCCCGGCGGGCAAGATAACCCCAACCACCCCCGCTACCGCGCATGAAAACCGACATTATCGCCATTCAAAAACATGTAGGTGTAGAGGCGGACGGCATTATAGGCCCCGTTACCGTTAAAGCCATTCGCCACAAATTAGGCATAGAGCCCACCCCCGTGTGGCCCACCCAGGCAGAGGTGCGCAGCGGGCGCAGCATATTCGGCCGCGCCGGGTGCGAGGCTAATTTAGTATCCATTCTCCCCCCGTACCCCTTGTATTACGAGGGCAGCCCCGTGCGCAGCATACGTGTGCACCGCCTCATTGCCAAACACGTGCAAGCGGCGTTAGAGGAGGTGCTTGCCACCTACGGGCAAGAGGCCATACACCGCTTGGGGCTGGATGTTTACGGCGGCTCTTACAACTACCGCGCCACAAGTAGCGGCTCCGCGCTATCCATGCACGCCTGGGGAATTGCGCTGGACTTTGCCCCCGCCGCCAATGCCCTGCACTACAAAGCACCGCGTGCCACATTATCCCGCCCGGAGTGCGCCCCCTGGTGGCAAATTTGGGAGAAACACGGCGCGGTATCCCTTGGCCGCGAGTGCGATTACGACTGGATGCACCTGCAATTTGCCGCGCTACGCTAAGGTAACGGCCCGCTATCAACAAAAACACCACGGGCGACTCTGCGTATAACAGGGTCGCCCGCGGATGATTAAAATTCTCCGAAGAAAGGGGAGAAAGCCTTAAGCCTCAGCTTTTTTCTTAGCAGGTGCCTTCTTGGCAGGCTCGGCATCTGCCTTGACTACCTTGGTAGCAAGCTGCACAGGAACAGCGTTGGCGCTGTTCTTGGCGATTTCCTTCTGACGCTTGATGTAGGCGCTGCGGCGGCGGCGCTTCGTTTCCTTACGGTGTTGTTGACCCATTTTCTGTTAATGTTTGTAGGGGTGGTGTAATGCACCCCGGAATTTTAATGAAGTGCCCTTTTAATAACTCATTCTACGGCATAAGGCAAGGCAAAAATGTGGCTTAATCAAGAAATTTGCGTTTTACCCCGAATAGAGTCACTATTTTGGCTTTATCGGCGGGAAAACCGCCGCATACTCAATTTTAGTTTGCGCAAGGGGGGATAAGGTGCTAGGATAGGGGGCATGAACATTGCCATATTGGGAGCAGGCGCATTGGGGTGCTACTACGGGGCACGGCTGGCACAGGCCGGGCACGGGGTTACCTTCATCATGCGCTCGGCCTATGAGCCCGTGCAACAAAACGGGCTGCACATTAACAGCATATTCGGGGATATTCACCTGCCCCGCCCGAGCATTGCACGTACCCCTCAAGAATGCGGCCCGGTGGACTTGGTGATAGTGAGCTGGAAAACCACCTGCAACTCCCTGCTGGAGCAAGCCTTGCCCCCCCTGTTGCACAACGGCACACGCGTGTTGACCTTTCAAAACGGCATGGGTAACGCAGAGGCCATAGCCCGCATAGTACCGGCGGAGCGCGTGTTCATAGGGCTTTGTTTTGTATGCGTGATGATGGATGAGCCCGGCACGGTCAACCATTTGGAGAAAGGGGATATTCAATTTGCCCCATATGTGGCAAGCGATGAAGGGTTGCAAGCAGCGCATGAGCTGGCAGCACTGTTTCAGGGCACCCCCATACGCACCTCATGTTTCATGCATGCAGAGCAAATTTTGTGGTGCAAACTCTCTTGGAACATACCGTTCAACGGGCTTTGCCTGGCACACGGCGGTATCAGCATACGCCAACTCTTTACCATGCCGCAAGAGGTGGCGCGTGCCCGCAGTATCATGAATGAAGTATGCCGCACGGCAGAGCTGCGCGGGTTTCCCCTACCGGCAGAAATTGTTCACAACCAAATGCAAAGCACTGCCGCCATGGGAGATTTCATACCCAGCAGCGCGGTGGACTACAACCGCCGCCGCCCCGTGGAGTATGAGGCCATTTGGGGCACCCCGCTGCGCTTGGCACACGCGGCATCTGCCCCGGTGCCGCAATGGGAGCACTTGGCCGCAGATATTCGCGCCCGCTTGGGCATGACCCCATAAAACACACCATGAAAACACCGCCGCGCCCCCTGCTCCGCAAATTATTTACCTATGCTGCTGCCATGGTAGCATTGGCCGTGGGGGGCATGCTGGTATCCCGCCCGGCAAGAGCCGTTTACAAACAACAGCAGCAAAGCGGGTTGCAGCCCCCCTCCCTGCAGCCGGACCGCAGCGATAAACTCACCCAGCAACTCGCCTTCTTTTCACTGGGCGGGTTGCGGTCTCTGGTGGCAGAGGTGCTCACGCTGGATGCCACGGATGCATGGAGCAAGCGAGACTGGCCACGCGTGCAACGCCGCTGGGAGTCCGCCACCACACTGGCCCCTCACCGTGTTAATTATTGGATCAACGCCGCCACGGACATGACCTCCAACGCGGCCGGAGACATAGCCGCCGCCCGCGAGCTCTCCCGCGCAGAGCGTTTGGCGGAATCCCGCGCCTACATCAACCGCGGGGAGCAGTTTTTGCTCAACGGCATCGCCAACAACCCGGACAACTGGCGCCTGCACGTTGCCTTGGCAGAGCAATATGCCAACATTTACCGCCGCCCGCAGTTCAGCAACGCCGCCAAGGCCTTGCAAAAAGCCCTGCAGCTCGGTGCACCGCCGGATTTGGAGCGCATGCTCTTTTACAGCTTATGCCGCACCCGCGGCAAAGAGCAAGAGGCATGGCAACTGGGCCGCAGGCTCTTTGAAGATGAGGAGCACCAAGTACCCGCCCTGCGTTTCTTGCTCTTTGTGCTGCAAAACAAAATACAAGTGCCTGCGCATGAAGCCTTGAGCATAGACCGCCTCTACCGCCACTCCCCCCAAGAAACCGAGCAGGAGGTACTGCAAACCGCCCGCAAAGAGATTCAACTCTTTTTGAATAATGACCTGCTCTACCCCGTTAACGGCGCAAAAGAATTTTTGAAAAACACGCCACTAAAAGAGTAAAGCCCGGGGCAAACGCATTAGACAATGAACCCGGTAAGTCCATTATTTACAATGTGGGGACCTCTAAAAACTCGGTTTAATCCATTTATTTTGAATTTTGCGAGCGTAAGCGAGCCAAACTATTGAGCCCCGGTGAGGGGCGCCATAAAATAGCCCGGGCGTGGAGCCGCGCCAGCGGCGGAACCCCGGGAAATATGCAAAAATAAATACGAACCCCGCAGGGGTGGCATAATGTTGTGCATTGAATTGAGGCGTTATATGTATTTTGCCTCATATTTAAGCCACGCATTATGTCACCCCTCAACCGGGGTTCCAGTTTGTTTGTCCGTTTCCCCGGGGTTTCGCCGCTGACGCGGCTACACCGCCGGGCTACCATATATCGCCCCTCACCGGGGCTCAGAATTCGGCAGGCATATGCTCGCAGAGTATCCCTACAAATTGACATTTGGCGAGTTTTTAGAGGTCCCCAATTTTAGAATAAAACATCGGCCTAAGTGCAGCACGAGGTTTTATGACCTCAGCATTGCACAAAAACATGTTTCTCTCGCTATGTAGCCGGGAAAAGATAAGGCCTTATGTTTGGCTTTCAGCTGATGAATATTTATATAAGAACCTGTAAATTCAATAACTTTGTAAATTGTAAATGGTAAATTGTCAATCTGAAGAAAGTGTCATACTCCTAATGCGTTTGCCCTGGAGTAAGGCCCCCCACCCGTCTTCGGGCTCGGTTGCTTACAATAGTCATCTTTATACCCTCTAATCATCCCGTTTTTTGGCAGATAAATCGGTGTTTGCAGATTCCTCTCCCCATGAGCATCTCAATGCCTAATTATAGCCACCATCAACCGGCAGGGCATTAGTGAGAGAATCTTATGAAAAAACTCTGCTCGCCGAGTTTAAGAAAACGGCGAGTGAGATTAGCTTGTGAAATGCTGCTTAGAGCGGCCGGCTTGTTTATTCTTCCTTGCCGCCGGCTTTAATAAGCGCGTTAAGCAGAACCTCGTTCACGCCATAGCCGTGCCATGTTGTGATGGTGCCATCAGCGCCTTCAGACATGCCACCTTCGGCAGCCTTATGATTCATGCAATAAGTTACGGCATTTTCTCCCTTTTTGTTGCGTATGTTCGGGTTTGCACCGGCCTGCAACAGGGCATTGATAGCTTTGATGTCCGTCAGATATTCGTTCATCAAGGGGGTATTACCTTCGTTGTCCTGCGCATTGACATCGGCCCCGTGCTTAATGAACTCCTGAATCATGGTGGCATTAGTTACTCCCATCCCGAGCGGCGTTCTTCCTCTTTCGTCTCTGGCGTTGATATCGATACCGTTTTTCACGAGGAAACCGACCATTTGCGGATGCCCGCCATGAGCAATGCTGTGTAAGGGGGTGTATTTTGATTGATTGTAGGTATCTGTCACCTTTGCCCCGGCTTGTAACAATAGCTCTGCACACTCTACTGGGGCAACGGAATAGGTTTCGAAGCTGCAATATATGTTGCCGGAATCGGCTGTTGGTGCGGGGATATTTGCACCGGCCTCAAGCAGCATTTTCAACGGCTGCGGGTAACCTACAGATACTGCAACCTTGAGTTCTTTCTCTGTCGGTTTAGCGCCGGCATCCAAAAGTTGCTTAATAATGGCTGTATCTCCCTCACTGGTATGGATGGCAAGACGAAGCGGAGAATTCGTGCCTTCTTCGTATTCATTCGGATTTGCCCCGCGTTCAAGCAGTTTGCCCACCATCTCCGCATCATGATTAACTACTGCTTTTTGTAGGTTATTTTCTTTCCCTCTCAATAGATAAAAATTCATATTGCCTTTTTTATTAAGTTCCACCTGTTGCACACATGCTGTTGACAGCAGCGCTGCGAGAGAAAGGATGGCTAAAAATAAAAAATGCTGTTTGAACATATTGAAATCAGTTTCTTTGTATGTGTCGCCCCTTATAGCACAGTCGGATAGGGGGGGCGCCTTATAGTCTGGCCAGGGCAGAGAGGATGGCAGCGGGGTAAAGGATATGCTCTTGCACTTGGATGCGGGCATGGAGGGTTTGCGGGGTGTCATCCGGCAGGACGGGGACGTATGCCTGCATGAGGATTTCGCCGGTATCCATACCGGCATCCACATAGTGCACGGTGCAGCCGGCTTGTTTGGCACCGGCCTCCAGCGCTTGGCGCCAGGCCTCCACACCGGGGAAAGCGGGGAGCAGAGCCGGGTGAATGTTGAGAATACGGTTGGGGAAGGCGTTGAGCAGCGGTTCTTTGACAAGGCGCATGAAGCCGGCCAGGCAAATCATATCCACCCCCAAGGCCTGCAATTTATCTGCCACGGCCTGCTGAACTTCTAATGGGAACTTGTTTTTGTAGCCGCCGCAATCCATCACCTCTGCGGGCACACCGTGTTGGCGGGCACGCTCCAGGATGTAGGCGTCGGGGTTATCGGAGAGGACGATAACGACCTCTGCATCGAGGCGCCCCTCTTTGATGGCATTGAAAATGGATTGGCAATTGCTGCCGGAACCGGAACCGAGAACTGCAAGACGAATCATAACACCCACACCCTACCCTACCCGGCGAAAAATTGCAAGCCAAAATTGATGTAGAGGGCTCAGAGTGTAAGTTAAAAATCCGGTATAAAAAATCGTGTAGGGGGCTTTCGCCCCCTCACACACCACCGTACATGCCTTTTATGGCATACGGCGGTTTCCTAACCTTTACAGACTACGCTCTGCAATGAGACTACCCCCTGTTTCCTGAACCA
>SUVJ01000053.1 GCA_015062045.1 Akkermansiaceae bacterium | reverse complement strand
GTGTCACCCGTTTCACGGGTTCCCTTTATAATTAATTAATTCGAGTGGTTGCGCCGCTGCGCGGCTCCACCACTCGCTATTTGAAATGTCGCCCGCTTCACGGGCTCTGAAATTCGGCTCGCTACCGCTCGCGGGTTCTCCCCCTCAACTACCAATTTGTGTGGGTACCAGAGTTTTTAGAGATTCCCAAATTGTCATTTACCGAGCTGACTGCCTATTGGAATCGTTCGGGGCGTTCGGCAGGGGGAATCGGTAGGCGGTTTGCTCGCCGTTGAGGAGGTTTAGTTTAAAAGAGAAGGGTATTCTTGCTTTTTGGCGCGGGCCGATGGGTTTGGTTATGTAGCTATGCTCGCCGTTGCGCACGGCGGTGGTGCTGCTGTATTCTATCTCTGCCACGCCGTTTACATGAACGGTTACCCCTGCGGAGTGCCCGCACTGAATCCGGATAACGCCATTTTCGTTGTCGAACATGGGTGGCGGGTTTATTAACAGTCCCCCATTGGGGGTGAGGGGGTAGAGAACCTGCCCATCAGTATCAGTAATGCTGATTTGCGGCAGAGTGGCGGAAAAAACATGGCCCTCGGGCATGTTTACCTTAAAATCTAGACATAACGGTGGTGCTGCAATGATGCAGCCGCCTGTGCGGTGGCGATTCATGCGGGTGCGGAAGGTGTCTATCTGCACACTTTGTAACTCAATTTCAATATGCGTGGGAGTCTGCGGTTGAGTTGGGGTAATCATTTTTACCCCCGTATCTTCCGGGAATGTTTCATGCCAAGCCCCGCAGGCACACAGGATGCAGGAGCCCAAAGCTACTATGGCAAGCCGATTCATCAATGGCTTAAATAAGGTGCCCCATGCGGTCTCTCTTGGTATCGAGGTAAGCCTTGTTGTCTTTGTGCGCGGGGATGTTGATGGGCATTTGCTCTACAACCTCGAGCCCGTGGCCGGCAAGGCCCACGATTTTCTTGGGGTTGTTGGTGAGCAGGCGCAGCTTGGTGATGCCGAGGTCTCGCAGGATTTGCGCGCCCACGCCGTAATCACGCAGGTCGGGGGCAAAGCCCAGCTCAATGTTGGCATCCACCGTGTCAAGCCCTTGCTCTTGCAGCTTGTAGGCGTGTAACTTGGCAGATAGGCCAATGCCGCGCCCCTCCTGGCGCAGGTAGAGCAGCACACCGCCCTCTTGAGCAATGCGGCGCATGGCGGTGTGCAGTTGGCTGCCGCAGTCGCAGCGGCGGCTGCCGAACACATCGCCCGTAAGGCACTCGCTGTGTACGCGACACAGCACGGGCTCGGCAGGGTTAATCTCACCGTGCACCAGGGCCAAGTGGGTTTGTCCGTCCACCTTTGAGTGGTAGGAGTGGCATGTGAACTCCCCGAAATCCGTGGGCAGTTTTACGACCTCTTCTTTAATGATGAGCTTTTCCGTATGCTGGCGGTGCTCAATGATTTGGGCGAGGGAGCAGGCTTTGAGCCCGAATTTGCGTTGGAACTCGCCCAGCTCGCCAAGGCGGGCCATGGTGCCGTCTTCCTTCATGATTTCGCAGCAAACGCCAACGGGTTCCAACCCGGCGATGCGCAGCATATCCACCGTGCCCTCTGTATGCCCGGCGCGGCGAATCACGCCACCCTCTACCGCACGCAACGGGAAACAGTGGCCGGGCTGCACAAAGTCATCCAACGTGGCCTTGGGGTCCGCCAGTTTCATGGTGGTGACGGAGCGCTCGAACGCGCTGATGCCCGTGGTGGTGCCCTCCTTGGCATCCACACTCACGGTAAAGGCGGTATGCAGTTTTTCCGTGTTATGTTGGGCTTGCATGGGCAGGCCCAGGGAGTCCACCTTTTCCGGTGCCATGGGCACGCAGATGAGGCCGCGTGCATGCGTGGCCATGAAATTGATATTTTGCGGGGTGGCAAATTGACCCGCGCACACAAGGTCTGCCTCGTTTTCACGGTGTGGGTCATCCGTCATGAGTATGAGCTTGCCCATGCGCAGGTCGCAGAGCACTTCATCCAGCGGGTGGTAGATGATGGGGTCCGTGCCATCCGCCACGGGAACCGCGGGGGCCGGTATCTCAACAGGTGCGGGGGCAGGGGCTTGCTGCTCTTCCTCCGCAAATTCGGGCATGGGCTCGCCGCTTACTGCGGCATCACACTCGCAGATAAAGCTGTTCATATCAAATACACCGTTTTTAGAGGAAAACTCGATATTTTTCATGACTGTGTAAAAATGAAGTTCGGCGGCTCGCAACACGGGCGGCGCGAGCCGCCGAACAGAGATAAGGTTATTTGCAGATTTTACTTATTCATTTTTGCCCAAGAGTCGCGCAGACCCACAGAGCGGTTGAATACGGGGTGCTCGGGGGAGTGGTCGTAGCGGTCTGCCACAAAGTAACCCGTGCGCTCAAACTGGCACAAGAACTCGGCGGGGGCCTCTGCCAGGGCCGGCTCAACCACGGCATCTGTCAGCACGGTGAGGGATTCCTTGTTGAGGGAGGCCAGGAAACCCTCGGGGTTGGCATCCGGCGCTTCATCGCTGAACAAGCGGTCGTACAGGCGTACCTCTGCTTTCACGCCGTATTTGGTAGATACCCAGTGGATAGCACCCTTGCAGCGAATTCCCTCCGGCGGGTTGGTGCCGATGGTGCCGGGCAGTACCTCTGCATGCACCTCGGTTACATTACCGTCGGCATCTGTCACGTAGTCTTTGGCGATAATGCAGTAGCCGCCACGCAAACGCACGCACACACCGGGGCTGAGGCGTTTGTATTTCTTGGGCGGGTCTACCATGAAGTCCTCCTGCTCAATCCACACCTCTTTGGTGAGGGTGAGCTTGCGGTTGCCCAGCTCGGGTTTTTCGGGGTTGATGACAACCTCCACTTCCTCCTCATGGTCATCTGCCAGGTTGGTGAGCACGAGTTTAAGGGGCTTGAGCACGGCCATGCGGCGCTCTGCATTGGCGTTAAGCTCGCTGCGTACGGCGTTCTCCAGGCGGGCAACATCCGTGTTACCGTTGAACTTGGTAATGCCCACGCCCTCGCAGAAGTCCACAATGGCCTTGGCGGGGTAACCACGGCGGCGCATACCGCAAATGGTGGGCATGCGGGGGTCATCCCACCCGGCAACGTAGTTTTCCTCTACCATTTGGCGCAGTTTACGCTTGCTCATTACAGTGTAGGTGATGTTGAGGCGAGAGAACTCGCGCTGCTGCGGGCGAGAGCCGGCGGGGATGGGGCAGTTCTCAATCACCCAATCGTAGAGCGGGCGGTGGTTCTCGAACTCCAGCGTGCACAGGGAGTGGGTGATGTACTCGTAGGCATCCTCCAGCGGGTGGGCAAAATCATACATCGGGTATATGCACCAGGTGTTGCCCGTGTTGTGGTGGTGGTCGTAAGAGATGCGGTAAATCACGGGGTCTCGCATGTTCATGTTGCTGCTGGCCATATCAATTTTGGCACGCAGCACAGCACCGCCCTCGGGGAACTTGCCCGCTTTCATGGCCTCGAACTGTGCCAAGTTCTCCTCTACACTGCGGTCTCGGTAGGGGGAGTGAATGCCGGGGGTGGTCAGGTTGCCACGTTGGGCTCGCATGGTTTCGCGGTCCTGCTCATCCACATAGGCCAGCCCGTTTTTGATAAGGTGCACGGCGCACTCGTAGTAGAAATCAAAAATATCGGATGCCCAGTACAGGTGCTCACCCCAGTCAAACCCCAGCCATTTGATGTCCTCTTGTATGGAATTGACGAACTCGACATCTTCCTTGCAGGGGTTCGTATCATCGAAACGCAGGTGGCACACCGCTCCTTGTTGGGCGTATTCCTTCGCTACACCGAAATCCAGGCAGATGGCTTTGGCGTGTCCGATGTGAAGGTAGCCGTTAGGCTCCGGCGGAAAACGTGTAATGGGAGCTTTGCAGTGCCCCTCTGCAAGGTCACTTGCTATCCATTCACGTATGAAATCTCGTTTCGTTTCTTCGTTCGTCATACGCGCGTATTCTATCATTCTTACCCCCAAAATCAAGCTCATTCCGACAACTGACGCACAAAACGCCACCTGCCGGGGCTACATGGCGTTTTCCGCGCACCCGGGCTCTGCCATTTACAGCTTGACGTTGCGCATGTCACCGGTCTCTTGCAGGGCGAGGTGGAATGCGTATGCCTTGGCTAAGTTGTGCGGGGTATGCCCTTTGGGGGTAAGCTCTACATAGCGGCGGAGCAGGGGCTTGTAGTCCGGGTGGGCGCAGTTCTCGATAATGAGCTCTGCGCGCTGGCGGGGGGATTTGCCGCGCAGGTCTGCTATGCCTTGCTCGGTAATGAGCACGCGTACATCATGCTCTGTGTGGTCCACATGAGATACCATGGGTACAATGGCAGAAATGCTGCCACCTTTGGCTACGGAGGGGCAAGAGAAAATGGTGATGGCTGCTGCACGGGCAAAGTCGCCACTGCCGCCTATGCCGTTCATTACTTTGTTGCCGAGCAGGTGGGTGGAGTTAACGTTGCCGAAGATATCCGCCTCTATGGCGGTATTCATGCAAATGAGCCCCAGCTGGCGCACCACAGCCGGGTTGTTCGTCATCTCTGTGGGGCGCAGCAAAACTTTGTGTTTCCAGTAGTCAAAGTTGCGGTATATCTCCTCCATGGTGTCATCGCAAACAGACAACGAGCACCCGCTGGCAAAGGTGATTTTGCCCTGCTTAATCAGGTGAATCACGGCTTCTTGTATCACCTCCGTATACATTTTAACGGGGGGAATAACGCCGGAGCGCCCCAGTGCTGCCAATACGGCGTTTGCTACGTTACCCACGCCGCTTTGAATGGGCAAAAAGTCTTTCGGTATGCGCCCCACGCGGTACTCGTGCTCCAAAAAACGAATGACGTTTTCGCCGATTTTGTCTGTTACGGCATCCCCCGGGCGGTAAGGGGGCAGCCCATCCTTAAGGTGGGTATGTACCACGCCCACAATCTTTTCCGGGTCTACCTGCACATACGGCGTGCCGATTTTTTCCTCGGGGGCTACCAGGGGGATTGGGATGCGGTTGGGCGGATCCTCGGGTATAAATATGTCATGTATCTCCTTAAGGCATGGCTTGTGGTAGCTGTTGAGCTCTATAATGATGCGGTCTGCCAGCAAGCAAAAATCTGCGGAAGAGCCCTGACTCATGGTAAAGGTAATCTTGCCGTCATCCGTTACCTCGCAAGCCTCCACAATGGCTGTTTTGACGCGGGGAATGATGCCGTAACGCATGTTCTGCGCAAAGAGGGAGATGTGCGGGTCTTGGTAAGATACCTCTGCGTTGTTGATTTGTGCGCGTGTCAACGGGCAGGACATATAGGGCATGCGCATGGATACGGCCTCTGCGGCGGCCAGCTCCCCATCCACCGCGGCACTGTTGGATGCCCCGCACATAACCTTGAGCTTAAACGGCCTGCCTGCGGCGTGCTCTGCCTTGGCTTTCTCTGCTATGGCCTTGGGTACCACTTTTACGGCACCCGCCTCGGTAAATCCGCTCACGCCTATACACTCGCCATCCTCTATCATGGCGGCGGCTTCTTCTGCTGTTAAATTCTTGTAGCGCATATCTTCTGCCCGTTATTTTGACATAAAGTTAGAGTCAGGTCAAGCTTTATGTGCTTTGAGACGGTGGATTTCGGGAAAAAGGGGAGGTGTTATCATGAAAAAAACGCGTCCCGGGGAGGGGGACGCGTTTTTGAAAAGCAGCTTAAAAAGAGTCTTTACTTCTTTTTGGTAACATTGCGCATGTTGCCGCGTTTTTGAGCTTCGAGCTGTTTTTGCTGCTCCTCAGCCATGCGTTGAATTTTAGCAAAGAAGCCCTCTTTCTTGTTCTTACCGGCGGCGGTGGCCCCGGCAGCCGCCTCTTCAAGGGTGGGCTGGGGCAAGCGGCGGATGATAAGAGTTTGAATGATGGAGATGATGTTGGTGGTGGTCCAGTACAGAGCCAGTGCGCTGGGGTAGGTGTAACAGAAGAGGAAGAAGAGCACGGGCATGAACTTCATAATCTTCTGCTGCATGGGGTCGCCGGCAGCGGGGCTCATCTTCATCATGGCAATCATGGAGGCCGCCATGATAAAGGGCAGAATATTGAGAGGCAGGCCAAGAATGTGGCATACGGTATCCGGCTGGGAGAGGTCCGTTACCCAGAGCAGGAAGTGTGCGCCACGCAGCTCTGCGGCGGTTTGCAATACATAGAAGAATGCAAAGAAGATGGGGATTTGCAGCAGCATGGGCAGGCAACCACCCAAGGGGGAGATGTTGTATTTTCTGTACAGGGCCATCATCTCCATGCTGGCACGCTGGCGGTCATCGCCGCAGCGTTGCTTAATCTCCTGCATCATGGGTTGCAGCAGGCTCATGCGCTTCATGCTCATGTAGCTCTTGCGGTAGAGCGGCCAAATGAGCAAGCGTATCACAAAGGTCATCACAATGATAGCTACACCCCAGTTGCCGAACCAGGAGGAGAAGGTGTTGATCATCCAGTTCATGGGGTAGCTGATGAGGTATACCCAGCCGTAGTCCATGATGTCGTCAATCATGCGGAACTCCTCCGTCATGGCGGCCAGCATTAGGTTGTATTTGGGGCCGGTAAAGGTCTCGTAGGCAAAGTTTTGTGTAGCACCTGCGGCAATGTTGGCAGCGGGCATGCCAAAGCCCATGAGCAAGCCTTTGACGGAGCTGTCGGCATCCGGCAGTTTGAACTCTGCCGGGGCTGCATAAATGGCATCTGCACCGGCAGTGCCGCTCTCTCTGGCGGGCTGAATGATGGTGGCGTAGTACTGGTTCATCAGGCCACCCCACTCCAACTTGCTATAGTCGGTGTTGTAAATGCGCTTTTTGTCGGACCCGAAGAAGAGCGGGGTGAAAGAGCCCGCATCCTCTTTCTCAAAGTTGCCGTTGTCGAGGGTGATGTAATAGGTGTACACAGACCCCTCGTTGTCGTTGACGGGGCAGATGCTGCCGCCGTACAAGCCCCAGTTGTTGAGCACCAGGTTGGTGGCAGATGTGTTGTGAATGGAGATGTCTACACGCAGGGCGTAGGCGTTGCCCTCCAGCGTTTCATCCCCCTGTTGCAGGGGCACCATGCTGAATGTTTTGGTAACACTGAATACGCAGCCGTTGTATTGCACGGTATTACTGGCAATGGTGACAGAGGTGGGCGTTTCGCTGACTTTGCTGTACACGGAGCCGTCATACAGCGGCTCGTTGTCGTCGCTCAGGTTGAACATGAGCGTGCCGATACCGTAGTGCTTTTGCCCCACGGGGGTAATGCCGTTGATGCGTACATCCCCCAGCTCTTCCGGCTTGGTGCTGTCCACCTTCTGCTCCAACATTTGGGCGTTCATGATACCGCCACCAATGTTCTGGATGCTGAACTTGGCAATCTCTTTACCCTCTGAGTCCTTGGAAACCAAGGTGTGCAGGGTGCTCAGGGCCGGCTCTGCCACAACGGGGGCTGCGGGTTGCTCGGCAGGTGCCGGGGCGGCTGCTTGCGCGTTGTCTGCCGGGGCGCTTGCCTGTTGCGTGTTGGTGGGTGTAGCTGTTTGGGTAATGGCGGGCGGCTGTGCGGCCTCTGCGGCTTGCTTTTCTTCTTGCAAGCTCTTGGAGTACCACCAGTTGAGCCCCAAAAGAGCTACACATGAACTGACGACGATGACTGATGTTTTATCCATAAAATTGAAAATGGGTAGGGTTAATCGTTTTTTGTCTTACGGGGCGGTACGGGGTCATAGCCGTATCCTCCCCACGGGTTGCAACGTAAAATTCTCCAAATGCCCATACAGGCTCCTTTAAAGGCTCCGTGTTCTTGCACGGCTTCTATAAAATAGGTGGAGCAGGAGGGCTCATACCTGCACCCGGAGTGCGGCCCGCACAACGCATGAAGCGGTTTGCTCAGAAACCGCTTGTAAAATCTGACCGGGGCTATGACAATGCGTTTCAACATGGTTGTGTGTGTCGGAGCATGCGGGCCATCTGTTTCAGAAAATCCTTCTCCAAGCCGGCATAATCTGTCATGGCGGCGCGGTTGCGTACTACTATAACCACATACAGCCCGCGTGACAGCGGCTCGCCGTGTGCTCTCAATATCTCCCGCACGCGGCGGCGCAGGGTGTTGCGCAATACAGCATGCCCAATGCGCTTGGTGGTGATAATGCCGAAACGGGACCCCGCCTCTGCACCCTCTTTCAATGGGGCTGTGCTCAGAATAAGGAAACGCCCTGCTTCAGTGCTGCCCTCGTTGCGCACCATGGCGAACTCCGAGGCTCGTTTCATGGTTTGGCTACGCTTGAGCTGCATCTTACAACAGGACGTTGCGTGCTCCCGGGTCTGCGCGCTCCTTTGGCTCTCACCATCATGCAGCGCGCGTTACCCGCTGTAAATTAAACACCGTGCTGTACAGTGTGGCGCTTGTAGTGAATCTCCACACCCTTGGGCAGAAGACGCTTGCGACCCTTGGCTCGACGGCGGGCGAGGATGGCGCGACCGTTCTTGCTAGCCATGCGGGCGCGGAAACCGAACTGGCGCTTGCGGCAGCGCTTGGAAGGCTGGTATGTTCTCTTGCTCATAATCTTGTTTCTATGTTTGCGTTAAAAGTTTCTCTGTTCCGCTCTCGCGGTCGGGGCGAGATATGATACTCTATTTTGAGCACATGTCAAGCCTGTTTCTTCTTTTTTGGCAATTTTCTTCCGAAAATACCATTTTTATCAGGCATCTGCCACCATAAATTTAAGCTCAGCCTCACAGGTGACATCCCCGTTGACCAAGCAGCGGGCATTGCATACGCCGATAGCCCCGCGCATCTTGGTGAGCTCGGTCTCGATAATGAGCACATCCCCCGGTACTACGGGCTTGCGCCATTTTACCTTGTCGCAGCTCATGAAGTAGCCGATCTTGCCTTGGTTTTCGGGCAAGCGCAGCATGAGGATGGAGCCTACCTGTGCCATGGCCTCCAGCTGCAATACGCCGGGCATTACCGGCTTGCCGGGGAAGTGGCCTTGGAAGAACTGCTCATTCATGGTCAGGTTCTTCTGGCCCACGCACTTGTTCTCGCCCTCAAAACCGAGGATGCGGTCTACCATCATGAAGGGGTAACGGTGTGGCAGCAGCTTGAGCACCTCGCAGGTGTCCAGCACTGTATCGCCGGAGGGGAATACAAAGGGCTTGGGTTTCATGGCCTCCATGCTCTCGTACTTCTTCTGCAGGGTTTGAGCCATTTGGGTGTTGATGCCGTGCCCGGGCATTACGGCGATAACGTGCCCCAAAATACGGTGTCCGTTGAGTATCAAATCGCCCACCATATCCATGGCTTTGTGGCGTGCACACTCGTTGTGGAAACGCAGCCCGCCGGCGCAAATGTACTGGTCCCCCTTAATCACAATGGCGTTATCCAGCGTGCCACCTTGTATCAGGCCTTTGTCCAGCAGGGGCTGCACATCCTCATAGAAGCAGAAGGTGCGGGCGGTGGAGAGCTCTTTCTCGTACATCTCAGGGTTCACCTCAGAGGTGAAGTACTGCGTTACACGCCCCTCGGGGCCCACGGCCGTTACGGATACGCGGAACTTTTTGTCGGGCATGATGATGATACGGCTGCCGTTCTTGTTCTCCACTTGAATCGGCTCGCGAATCTCCCACACATGGCAGGGGGCATCCTGCTCTTCTATACCGGCCTGCTTGATGAGGTTGACATACGGCGCGGCGGAGCCATCGCCGATGGGCGGCTCGTTGGAGTCCATCTCAATAATGGCGTTGTCTACACCCATGCCGGTGAGGGCAGAGAGAATGTGCTCTACGGTGTGTACCTTTACGGAGCCCACTGCCAGTGTCGTGGCACGCTCTACCGTTTGCACCAACGCGGCGGATGCGGCAATGAACGGTTTGTCCGGCAGGTCAATACGGCGGAACTTCAACCCGGTGTTCGGCTCAGCCGGCTTGATGGTCAGGCGTACGGGTAACCCCGTGTGAAGGGACGTGCCTTCAATAGAGGCACACTTTTTAAGAGTTCTCTGCATCTGAATAGCCATAATACGGTTGTATTCTACACCATACTCCACCTTTTGTGAAGCCAAAAATTGCAGTGTTAGACTATTTACAGCTATTTTTCTTGCCCGTTATACGGGTAAAATGCCCCAAAATTTGATTATTCGGTGTATTTTTTCTTGCTAACATTAAAAAAAAGGTATAGAAGAAGGTGTATGGCAACAACTATTGAAAATTTAAAGACCGCCATTATCGGCGAGAGTACGGCATGCGCCATGTATGCTTCTTTTGCAAGCAAAGCTTTGCAAGAGGGCTACCCGCTCATTGCTAAATTGTTTGAAGCTACCTCCGCCACGGAGCGTATTCATGCTGCTAACCACACCAAGGCTTTGGTGAAGATGGGTGAGCAGCCCATTGAGTATGATATGAGCTGGCACGTGGGGACTACGCTTGAGAACCTGAAAGAGGCCCTTAAGGGTGAAACCTATGAGTATACCGAGATGTACCCGCCTATGGTGGCCCAAGCAGAGGCAGAGGGGGCTAAAGATGCCCTGCGCAGCTTCAGTTGGGCCCTGGAGGCAGAGAAAGTGCATGCAGCCATGTATGCAGAGGCAATCCGCCAACTGGAGAGCGGCGAGCCCCTCAACCTGCCCTCAGGCTACGTGATTTGCCCGCTGTGCGGCGATACCTTCCCGGCAGAAACCGCGCCCGACAAGTGCCCGCTGTGCAACATGCCCAAGGCTAAGTTCATTGCTCTGCCGTAAGGTAGCTTTTTACCAATTTCTATACAGGCCGGGGTGGTATTCGCCCCGGCTTTTTTACTTATTGCCCCATGGCTGTGCGGATAACGGGGATAAGGAGCAGAATCACCAGCGTGATGAAGGGAATCATCAGCCCTATGCCTCGCAATACTCTTTTTGCGCGGCGGTTGAGTATCCACCGCCGTACTACCAAAATGCTGCCGATGAGGCTCACTAATACAAAGGGTATAAAATAGTTGAAGCTCAGGGCCGGTAAGGTATATCTCAGGGTCGGTAAAGTATATTGCTGCATGCTTGAGGAGGTGCAGAAACAAAGCCAGAAACACAGCGCAAAAGCTGTACCCAACGTGGCGTTAATGGCAACTTTGCGCTCCGGCCGTATGCGGCGGAACGGGCGCATCCACATAAACAGCAAGATGTGCCCCGGTATCAGGGCTATTGCCCCCGGGAACACCCCTTGCGCAAAACTCGGTAACACGCAATTAAAGATGCGCAGCGGGTCGGTCATCAGCAGGCTGCCGTCAAAGCCCCCGCTCAGCTCCGCAAGCCGCCATTCAATATGGGGCGTAATTTTTGCAGCAAACGGCAGGCAACATGCTATGGGCAATAGCATACCCGCTATGGTAAAGGCTATACTTTTGAGCCGCTCCCCACTATTAACCCACAGCATCAATACCAACAACGGCACCCAAAATACCATTTGGCTCAAAGTGGTGAGCAGGGCTACCCCTATGCCCGCACCCTCTATAAAAAAGTGGCGGGGGCAGAAACGCTCTCTCTTGCCTCTGGCCCATATCAACACGTGGTACATGCACACGGTTTGCATAACCATGGGCAGCTCTGCCGCTTTACAGCAAAACTCCGGGCAAAACAGGAACATGAGCCCCGTAATGGCCCAGGCTGTGCTGCGCCTTACGAACAAGGCGGCTGTCTTGAGGCAATACAGTAACCAAAACCCGATGAGGATGCTATGCAAGGCCAACAACAGGGTGTGGTGCCCGTATCCCCACATAAGCCCGATATACCACTCCGGCGTGGAGAGCGGCCCGGCTAAATCCCCCACTTGAAACTCCGTGCGAAACGGTTCGCTTAACGGTGTGTAGCTCATGAGCAAATAACTCATGACGGTAAAAAACAGCCATGCGCTTTTTTGCTCGTGCCCGTGCAAAATGGCATGAATGCCGGGGCGATATACATTGCTGGTATCTTGGGCGGACATATGCGTTCTGCCATTCTAAATCAGCCCCCACCCCAAGTCAAGCAGAAAACACTTGCTTTCAGGGCAAACGCATTAGGATTATGACACTTTCTTCAGATTGACAATTTACCATTTACAATTTACAAAGTTATTTAATTTACAAGCTCTTATATAAATGTTCATCAACTGAAAGCAAAACATAAGGTCTTATCTTTTCCCGGCCACATAGCGAGAGAAACATATTTTTGCGCAATGCAGAGGCCATAGAACATCGTGCTTCACTCAGGCCGATGATTTATTAGAAAATTGTAAATGGTAAATTGTACATTGTAAATAATGGACTTACAGGGTTCATTGTCTAATGCGTTTGCCCTGCGCTTGCCTCTGCAACTGTTTTTGAGAGAAAACGGCCGGTGTGGCGTCAGACTCCGTTGAAATGTATTCCTTTTTCATACGGCGGCCTGTGGTGGCTATTTGTGTGGCGTTGATGCTGGTGCTGGGCGGGTTGATTACGGCGTTATCCTTGCCTGTGGCGCAGTACCCCGACATTGTGCCGGCAGAGGTGCAAATCTCCACCTCCTTTCCCGGGGCGGATTGCCAAACGGTGGTGGACTCCGTGGCATCCCCCATAGAGCAGCAAATGAGCGGGGTGGAGGGCATGGAGTATATGACATCCACCTCCACCAATGAGGGGAGCATGAGCATGTCTGTTCTGTTTGATATTGGTAGCTCGGCAGATATGGATCAAGTGCTCTCATACCTGCGCTATGCACAGGCCTCTGCTCAGTTGCCGGCAGAGGTGCAGCAAATGGGTGTAACCATGCGCTCCCTGAGTGGCCCGCCTATGTTAATGTATGTGTTGCGCGCCCCGCAGGGAGATTACGATGCCGTGTGGCTCAGCAACTATGCCTACATCAATTTCGTGAATCCCCTGCTGCGCACTCCCGGGGTGGGCAATGTGCAGGTATTCGGGGCAGGGGAGTACGCCATGCGCATTTGGCTCAACCCTCAAAAAATGGCGGCTTTGGGTATCACGGTGCAACAGGTGCAAAATGCCGTGCAGCAGCAAAACCGCGTGAATCCCATCGGCAAAATCGGTGCGGCTCCCTCCCTGCCGGGGCAGCAGTCCACCTACACCGTCCGTACTCAAGGCCGTTTGAAAAGTGCAGAGGATTTCAGGAATATCATCCTGCGTGCAGACCCCGATTCTCTGGTGCGGCTCAGAGATGTGGCGCGTGTGGAGCTGGGCTGCCAATCCTACAACATGAGCTCATCTTACAACGGAGAGGCCTGCGCCATTATCGCTATATCTCAAAGCCCCGGCAGCAATGCGCTCAAAACTGTGCAGGCTGTAGAAAAGACCCTGGCAGGTCTCTCTCTTGCACCCGGTTTGGAGCTGCGGCAAGCCTTGAACACCACGGCAGGTGTCAGCCTGGGTATTCAGGATATTTTGGTGACACTGGGGGTGGCTTTGCTTTTGGTCATGCTGGTGGTGTTTATCTTTTTGCAAGGTTGGCGGGCCACGTTGATACCGCTTACTGCCGTGCCGGTGAGTGTGGTGGGCACATTTATCTTTTTCCCCTTGTTCGGTATGGAGGTCAACACCATTTGCCTGATGGGCCTGGTGCTGGCCATTGGCTTGGTGGTGGATGACGCCATTGTGGTGGTAGAGGCCGTGCAGACTCATCTGGATGCCGGAGCCCCCCCGCAGGCAGCCACCCTGGCCGCCATGAGAGAGGTAGCCGGCCCGGTAGTAGCCACAGCCTTGGTGCTGGCAGCAGTGTTTTTTCCCTGCATGCTGTTGCCCGGGGTTACAGGGCGGCTGTTTGCGCAGTTTTCCGTGACAATAGGCGTGTCCATTCTTATATCTGCCTTTACGGCACTGAGCCTCAGCCCGGCGTTGTCTGCGCTGTTGTTAAAACCCCGGCAAGCAAATGGGGGCATGCTGGCACGTGCCGGTAATTCCTTTAACCGCGGGCTTGATAAGGTGCGCAAAGTGTTTGCCGGGGTGGCGGGCGGTATGATTCGCCGTGGGGTGCTCACCTTCGGTCTGTTACTGGTGGCCGTGTTGTGCCTGTATCCCTTGCTGCGCCAAGTGCCTACCGCCTTTTTACCGAATGAGGACGAAGGGTATTTTTACGGTTCCCTGCAATTGCCCCATGGTGTGGCATTAGGGGTTACGGAGCAAGGTTCTGCTCAAATCATCAAACTGCTCAAAAAAAATCCCGCTGTGGATGGCGTGCTGATGGTAAATGGTTTTAACCTGCTCACCGGGGTTCAAAGCCCTAACAATGCCTTCTTTTTCGTGGCTCTCAAGCCGTGGGATGCCCGCAAAGATGCCTCGCAAAGCACAGCCGCCCTGGCAGCTGCCCTCAGTGCAGAGCTGCGCTCCATCAATACCGGCGGCATAGCCTTTGCCATGACCCCGCCGCCTATCCCCGGCGTAGGGGCTTCATCCGATGTGTCGTTCATGCTGGAGGATCGCGCAGGCCGCGGCACGGAGTACCTGGCTCAGCAAACGGCTGCTTTTGTAAAAGCGGCCTCCGCCTGCCCCGAGGTCGCTGCCGTGCAAAACCTCATGGCGGCAGATACCCCGCAGTATTTCCTGCGCTTCAATGTTCAAAAAGCGCTTGCCCAAGGTGTGAACCCCGATGCCGCGTTTGAAACCCTGCAAACATTCCTCGGCAGTGCATTTATCAATTACTTTAACTCTTTCGGCTACCAATACCAAGTGTATATGCAGGCAGATGCCGCCAACCGCATGAGCATTCATGAGCTGGGTAAATTCTACCTGCCCGGGGCAGATGCCTCCTCCGTCCCGCTGGATGCCTTGGTAGATGTCAGCTTCACTTACGGGCCGGAGTTTATCTTGCGGCAGAATATGTACAATGCCTCCATGCTCAATGTTTCCGCCGCCCCCGGCTATACGTCTGCCCAAGTCATGTCAGCACTGGAGTCCGCCTTTGCCCGCACCATGCCCAATGATATGGGGTACTCCTACACCGGCATGAGCTATCAGGAGCAAAAAGCTGCACAGGGCGTGAGCTTGGGTGGCATTTTTGCCATTTCCGGCCTCTTTACCTTCTTATTACTGGCCTCATTGTATGAGAGCTGGAGCTTGCCGCTCTCTATCGCTCTCTCTGTGCCGTTAGCTATTGTAGGGGCTTTGGTTACCTTGTGGCTTACCCGCATGCCCTTGGATTTGTACGCAGAAATCGGCCTCATTATGCTGATAGGCCTGGCTGCTAAAAATGCCATTTTAGTTGTGGAGTTTGCGCAAGATCGCTATGCGGAGGGCATGCCCTTGCTGCAAGCTACCCTGGCCGGGGCAGAGGCTCGCCTGCGCCCCATTCTCATGACATCCCTTGCCTTCATCCTTGGCTGTGTGCCGCTGGCACTCGCTACCGGCCCCGGGGCTGCCGCTCGTCAATCCGTTGGCATCACTGTTATTGGCGGCATGTGCGTGGCTACGTTCATCGGTGTGTTTTTTATCCCGTTTTGCTATTACTTGGTTGCTCGCTTGAGAAAATCTGCATAAACGCGCCTTTTCTTTCACTTTTCTTGCCGAATTCTCGCCCGATTTCGGGAAATGTGCATTTTTGTGCAGAAAAATGTCAAATTTTTGCGTTGTATTATCAAGCGTTTACAAAAAATGTGAAATTTTTCTTCATTTTTTTGCAAAAATTGGCTTGACGTGCGGCATCGATTCTGGTAAGATTCTCGGCACACCGTCACGGTGACGCCCGAAAGGCCGAGCGGCTCGAACGAGCAAGGCGAGGTAAGGCCGGGCGAGGCAGTTTTTAAGTTTACTGACTTTCCGGATGCTGCGGCTGAGTTGCAAAACTCGCCACCGGATTACAACCTTCCGGGTGGAGCATCAGAGAGGATAAAGAGAGGGAAGGAAAAGGTCGTGACGCGTGCCGTGGCCTGCGCCGAGATGAAACCCTGTGGGGTTTCGGAGCGATGG
>SUVJ01000126.1 GCA_015062045.1 Akkermansiaceae bacterium | reverse complement strand
TCCGCCGCTGGCGCGGCTCCACGCCCGGGCTATTTTATGGCGCCCCTCACCGGGGCTCAATAGTTTGGCTCGCTTACGCTCGCAAAATTCAAAATAAATGGATTAAACCGAGTTTTTAGAGGTCCCCGTATTATAATTGGAGATATTACAGTTCAGCAATAGGTAATTCGGCTGATAATAGTATACTTGCGTATAGATGTTAAACTTTTCTTAAATATAAGCAGAGGGGGTATATAGCAAATAAAGGGGTAATAGGTAACAAAAGCGCAATATGTGGTATAGCACTCAAAAAAATGATAGAAAATGTTGGATTTTTGCATATTTTTACTTGCAAGGTGGGTAAAAAGTCTGTAAAATGATGGCAAACACAAGGAGTCAACGATGAAGATAGCATTAGCCAAACAAGTATTGCTCGATGGGTTGAACAAGGTGGCGGGCGTGGTGTCCACGCGCCCGAGCATGCCCATACTCTCTAACGTGCTGCTGGAGGCAGCGGAGGGCGAGCTGAAGCTGACCACCACAAACATGGAGCTTACCATATTGGCCAAGGTGCCCTGCTTGGTGGAAACCCCCGGTGCCATTACTCTGCCTGCCAAGAAGCTGCAGAGCATCATCCGTGAGCTGCGCGATGGCGAGGTGAGTGTGGATACCAAGGGCAGCGTAGCAACGATTCGCTGCAACCGCGCCCAGTTCAAGCTCAATGGTTTGGCTGCGGAGGAGTTTCCCAGTTTGCCCGTGTTCAAAGAAGCCCGCGAGTTCAAAGTGCCGCAGGCCATGCTCAACCGTGGTTTCCGCTATACGGAGTTTGCTATCTCCAACGACAACACGCGCTACCTGCTCAACGGTATATACACCTGCTTCCAGGATGGCAAGTTGACCCTCGTTGCGACGGATGGTCGCCGTTTGGCCTTGTTTGAGAATGAGCTGGAGTTCCCCGAATCCCAGCAGGTTGCTATCGACATCCCCAGCCGCGCCGTGGCAGAGGTACACCGTTTGCTGGGCGACGCCGGCGATGTGATGGTGCGCATCACCAGCAACTTGGCCTCCTTTGACTTTGGCGATACCCTCTTGGTAACCAAGCTGATTGACGGTAATTACCCGAACTACCGCCAGGTGATCCCCGGCCGTTACAATGAGCGCATTGTGATGCCCGCTGCAGACCTTAATGAGACCGTACGCCGCGTGGCTCTGCTCTCTGCCGAGAAGACCAACACCGTGCGTTTCCGCTTTGCCCCCGGTGTGATGGAGGTGCTCTCCAGCGCAGCCAACTTGGGTGAAGCTAATGAAGAGGTGCCCATTGATTACGATGGCCGCGAGCTGTCCATCACCTTCAATGCGGACTACATTTTGGCCCCGCTCAAGGCCGTGGGCGATGGTGAGATTGCTCTGGATCTCATCGACTCCTCCAGCCCGGGTGTCATGCGTGTGGCAGATGAGTTCTTGTATGTGCTCATGCCCATGCACCTGAACTGATGAGTAAAACCGATTTTTAACAGGGGTTGGGGGAGAGGCAGAACCGCATGTTCGCCTCTCCCCCTTATTCTATTACAAATGGGTATGGCAATGCAGAAAAGGGTATTGATAGTGGGGGCCGGTTTAGCCGGCAGCGTGTTGGCGCGTGCGCTGGCAGATGCCGGGGTGGCAAGTTTGGTGATAGACCGCCGCGAGCATGTAGCCGGCATGTGCTACTCCTCCCGAGACCCCGAAACCGGGGTGGATGTACACCGCTTCGGCCCGCATACCTTCCATACAAGCAATGAGCGCGTGTGGCAGTTTATGCAGCGTTTTGACACGTGGTACAGCTGCGTGGCGCGCGCCATGTGTACCAATGCTCGCGGGGTATTCTGCCTGCCCATTAACCTGCATACCATTAATCAGCTTTTCGGCAAGCGTTTCTCCCCGGCAGAGGCTCGTGCCCATATCGAATCCCTGCAAGATAAAAGCATTACCACCCCCGCCAATGCAGAGGAGCAGTTGCTGCGCTTTGTGGGGAGTGAGATTTACGAAACCTTTTTCCGCGACTACACCATCAAACAATGGGGCGTGAGCCCTCGTGAGCTCTCTGCGGATATTGTAAAGCGCATTCCCGTGCGGTTTAACTACGACAACAACTATTTCTTTGATAAGTACCAGGGCTACCCCATGCATGGTTATACCGCTTTGGTGCAAAGTATGCTCGACCACCCGCTTATTGAGGTGAAGTTGAACACCCCCTACGAGCGGGCGATGAATACCGAGTTTGCCCACGTGTTTTACAGCGGCCCGTTGGATGCCTACTTTGACTATGCCGAGGGTGAGCTGGGTTACCGCACCGTAGATTTTCGCTACGAGCGCGGTGTGGGGGATTTGCAGGGCTGCAGCTGGCTGAATTATACTGATATGAGCGTGCCTTTTACGCGTGCGCACGAGCACAAATACTTCTCCCCGTGGGAGCAACATGATAAAAGCGTGCTGCTCTATGAATACAGCCGCGAGGCCGGGCGGGGGGATGACGCCTTTTACCCCAAACGCATGCCGGCGGATTTGAAGATGCTTGCCGCGTACCTCCCCCTCATGGAGGCAGAGCAGGGCGTATCATTCATTGGCCGTTTGGGCTGCTACCGTTATTTGGATATGCATTTGGTGGTGGATGCCTCCCTGCGCTATGCAGATGCCTGGCTGGCCCATAAGGCAGACCCCGCGCGGCCTCTGCCCAAGTGTGCCACCCACCCCATTAGCTGAGCATGAAGAAGTATGATGCGCCATTTACAAAGTAAATGGCTCTTGTCTCCTTCTCATGTTCGCCCGCAAGGGCGAACTATCATGCCCTGCTATCATGTAAAACTATCATGCAAGCGCATGCGAGCTATCATGCAAGGAGCGTCTCGTCGCAGACGGAAGCGACGCGCCGTTATATATCCCCC
>SUVJ01000125.1 GCA_015062045.1 Akkermansiaceae bacterium | reverse complement strand
TCAACGCTTACTGCCGTAATTACACCAGTAACTTATGCAAGGCTTTGCAACATTGCGCCGCAGGCGCCTAACTCTGAAAATTCGTATTTCGTATATCGTAATTCGTATTTACAAATTGCCATTTGGCGAGTTTTTAGAGATTCCCACCTTGTACTTCGTATCTCGTACTTCAGCTCATTTTTCCTCATCCTCGTGGTGGACCACGGTGTCAATAAGCGGGCGGTAAGAGGGGAGGCGCCAGTTGTGGTAAACAGCCGCCATGCGCAGTACGAATACCACGGCCGTGCAGGCAATGTAGGCCATGCCATACGGCAAATCAAAATACATGAGCAGCACAAAAAGAGCACTGCCCACAAAGGAGGCCGTGGCATAAATTTCCCCGGGGCGAAAAACATAAGGCACGTTGCCGGTGAGCACGTCTCTGAGGGCACCGCCTGCCACACCGGTGCATACACCCATGGCAATGCAAATAGCGGGGTCGCACCCTATCCAATAAGCCTTGGCCGTGCCCAGCAGGGTAAAAAAGGCCATGGCAAAGGCATCTGCCACACGAATAGTACCCACAGGCGGTTTAATAAAACGTGTAATAAAGAAAACCGACAAAGAGGTAATGATGGCTTGGTAAAAGAAATCGATATCCCCGCCGGTCATCCAAAAAACGGTAACAGGCTCACCATTGGGGCGAGTCATGCCGGAGAGCAGAATATCCCTCACCGTGCCGCCGCCCAAGGCAGCCACACTACCGCAGGCAATAATGCCGAACATATCCATACGCACACGGCTTGAGGCAGATGCCCCCGCCAACGCACCCACTACCGTACCGAAGGTGCAGCATAAATAAAAAAGGAGGTGCTCGTCAAAACTCTTCACCTCCTGCAAGCTGTTGGCTATACTTATCATTTCATCTTCATCAAGGCCATAACCATAAGAAAAGCCAGTCCGCACAAAATGAGGGGCCACGCAAAAACAACAGCTATTGCTACAAATACCAGCAGAGAAACCATCACCAGCCCGCCCAACAACAGCGTGCGGGGGGAGGCGGCACGCAGCATGCGGCGCCACGGCCCGGCAGCCGCCTCTTGGCGGCGCTCCTCATTCAGGTTGACAGCGGAGAACGGACGCCACGTTTGAGAATCCTCCGCACGCACCCAAGTGTTATCCCCTATTCTGCCCTCCGCGCGCAGGTACAGCAGCTCTTGCCCCGTTACGGGGCCGAGCTTTTCACCATCTGCATCGTAGTAAAACTTGCGGGCCACAGGTCAATACAGGGGTGGGGATTACGCATGGATGGCGCGCCCTTGGGAGGCCAGCACAGCTTCATGAATCGCCTCAGAGAGGGTGGGGTGGGCGTAGATCATGGCGTTGAGGTCCTCCAGCGTCAGCTCGCTGCTCATGGCAAGCTCGGGGTGGGCAATCATCTCTGTAGCGCACTCACCAACCATGTGAGCCCCCAAGAGCTCACCGTGCTCTTTGCCGAAAATGAGCTTTACAAAGCCCTCCGTCTCGCCGGAGGCCACAGCCTTGCCGATGGCTTGGAATGCGAATTTACCGACGGTGTACTCCACACCTGCCTCCTTAAGCTCGCGCTCGCGCTTACCCACACTGGCAACCTGCGGATGGCAATAGGTGCAGCCGGGCACCAAGGTGGCTTGCTGCGGGGTGTGGCCGGGCTCAAACATGCCCTCCACGGCTTGCTCTGCCTCAAAGCTGGCAGTGTGAGCCAGCATAATGCCGCCAATGCAGTCGCCCACGGCATACACACCGGGCAGGTTGGTGGCATAACGCTCATTCACCTTGATAAAGCCGCGCTCCGTGAGCTCCAGCCCCTCTGCTTGGGGTACAACGGGTACCACGCCGATGGATACCAAGCACACATCTGCCGTAATCTCCTGCTGTTTACCGTTTTTAGCGGTAACAAGGGCGGTAACGCTGTCGCCGTGGTCTGTAAGGCTCTCCACCTTAGCCCCGGCCATGCAGGTAATGCCCTGCTTTTTGAAGGAGCGCTCCACAGCGGTGCACACATCGTTATCCTCATTGGGCAGAATACGCGGCAGAGCCTCAATCAGAGTCACTTTGGTACCAAAGCTGTGGTATACGTAGGAAAGCTCTGTGCCGATAGCCCCGGAGCCGATGACAATCATACTCTCGGGGCGTTTCTCCATCACCAGGGCATCTTTACTGCCGATGATGGTCTTGCCGTTGAAGGGGAACACGGGTACCTCTCGGGTGCGGGCACCGGTGGCTATAAGAATGTTGTCGCCCTCAATCTCGCTCACAGTGCCGTCCTCTGCCGTCACCTGCACCTTACCGGGGGCTGTAATGGCAGCCGTGCCGCTTACAGAGCTGATTTTGTTCTTTTTGAAAAGGAAAGCAATACCGTTGGAAAGTCGCTCACTGATAGCACGGGAGCGGGCAATTACCGCAGGCCAGTCTACGCTGACCTCCCCGCAAGAGATACCGAACTCTGCCGCATGCTTAGCCATGGTGTTGTACACCTCTGCATTCTTAAGCAAAGCCTTGGTGGGTATGCAGCCCCAGTTGAGGCATGTGCCGCCTACGCGCTCTTTTTCAATACACACTACGCTCTTGCCCAATTGCGCAGCACGTATAGCACCCACATAACCGGCAGGCCCCCCGCCAATGACTATCAAATCGTACTTCATGCCCGTATCATAGCGCATTATCCCGCCTATGGCAATCCGTAAATTCATTCTTTCTGCCCGCACTTTGTCATGCCGTAGGCAAGCGGGCTTGTGATATAGGCGGGCAGGAGCCCGCGATGAAGAACGCCTGACGGCGTTGATGGTTCGCCCCATGCGGGGCGAAGTGAGATTGCGGCTGCGCCGCAGTGAGATTTGAGCGGAAGCTCAAGTGAGATTGTTGCGCCGAGGCGCAACAGTGAGATT
>SUVJ01000052.1 GCA_015062045.1 Akkermansiaceae bacterium | reverse complement strand
GTTTGTTTGTTCCGGTTCCCCGGGGTTCCGCCGCTACCGCGGCTCCACCACCGGGCTACCATATATCGCCCCTCGCCGGGGCTCTGATTTCGGCGGGCATTCGCCCGCAGGGTATCCCCTACAAATTGCCATTTGGCGAGTTTTTCGAGGTCCCCAATTTGTAGGAGTAGCGAGCCGCAGGCGAGCGGAATTTTGTAAGCCCCGCTCTGCGGGGCGTCATTTTATTTAGCGAGTGGTGCAGCGAGCCTACGGCGAGCGACTCGTCACGGCGTAGGCTTGCCGAAGACGGAAACCACTCGAACCGATAAAAAATAAATTTGAACCCGTGAAACGGGTGATAGTTAAGTTGGGTTTCAATTTGCAGCTATGGCAAAAATCTTTTTTTTTCGGCGCGTCGCTATGCTCCTTGCATGATAGCTCACCTACGGCTCGCATGATAGTTGTACATGATAGCGGGGCATGATAGTTCGCATTTGCTCACATGAAGGGCGATAGCCCTTCAATATCACTACCCCACAGGGCAAATCTCACCCTGTGAGGGCGTAGCCGCCTTTATTTCCCCCAGCCCGCGCAAGCGGGCGGCATTTCAAGTAGCGAGTGGTGCAGCGAGCCTACGGCGAGCGACTCGTCACGGCGTAGGCTTGCCGAAGACGGAAACCACTCGTACAATACCAAAACAAACGGAACCCGTGAAACGGGTGACAGTTAAGTTGGGTTTCAATTTGCAACTTAGCACAACAGCACGCAGAGGCGGCTCTGCGTGCTGTTGTGTAATCAGTTCTGTAAGAAGAATTAATTGGAGGCGTGGTACTCTTGCAAGGTGCGTACAGTGGCCACTTTATTCATGTTATGAAGAATAGCGGCAGAGCAGGCCTTGGCAGAGGAGAGATCCGTGGTGTAAGACACCTTGTTGTTGACGGTAGCGGCGCGGATGGCCACCTCGTCTTCACGGGCGTCGTGAGAGCCCGGGGTGTTGATTACAAACACGATATCGCCGTTTTTAATGCGGTCCACAATGTTGGGGCGGCGGCCCTCAAGCACCTTGTAGGCACGCTCACACTCAATACCGTTTTGCAACAGGTAAATCATGGTGCCCTTGGTGGCACAAATATCGAAACCGGCGGCGGCAATCTCTTGAGCGATGGGGAGCACGTGCTCCTTGTCGCGATCATTCACGGAGATGAACACCAAGCCCTTGTCCGGCAACGGGTTGAAGGCGGAGATTTGGCTCTTCATGTAGGCGAGGTCGGGGTCTGTATCAATACCCATAACCTCACCGGTGGAGTGCATCTCGGGCCCGAGCACCACGTCTATACCGGGGAAGCGGTTCCAGGGGAACACGGCCTCCTTGATGGTGTAGTAGGGGGGGATAACCTCTTTGGTGAAGCCAAGCTCGGCCAATTTCATGCCGCTCATCACCTTGGCAGCCAGCTTGGCCAGCGGCACGCCGATGGATTTGGAGACAAAGGGAACCGTACGAGAGGCACGGGGATTTACCTCAATGACATAAAGTTGTTCATCCTTAATGGCGAACTGGCAATTCATGAGCCCCTTCACATTGAGCTTGGCGGCCAGCTCTTTGGCGGCGCGCATCATCTCGGCGTGCATGGCATCGCTCACCTTGTTGGGCGGAATCATACAGGCGGAGTCACCGGAGTGAATACCGGCGGGCTCCACGTGCTGCATAATGGCACCCACCACGCTGGTTTCGCCATCGGCAATCACGTCCACGTCAATCTCGAGCGCATTTTGCAGGAAACGGTCCACCAGCACGGGACGCTCGGGGGAGGCATCCACCGCCTCACGCATGTAGGTGCGCAGCTCTGCCTCATCATACACAATCATCATAGCGCGGCCACCCAGCACAAAGGAGGGGCGTACCAGCACCGGGAAACCGATGCGCTTGGCTACCTCCACCGCTTCTTCCTCATTGGTGGCGGTGCCGGCCTCTGCCTGGCGCAGGCCGATTTCATCCAACAGGGCAGAGAAGTACTTGCGGTCCTCTGCCAGCTCGATGCTGCGGGGGCTGGTGCCGATGATGGGCACGCCACGCTCTGCCAGGGCAGCGGCAAGGTTCAGCGGGGTTTGACCACCAAACTGCACGATAACGCCGCAGGGTTGCTCTACATCGCAAATGTTGAGCACATCCTCAAGGGTGAGCGGCTCAAAGTAGAGCTTGTCGGATGTATCATAGTCTGTGGAAACCGTCTCGGGGTTAGAGTTGACCATGATGGTCTCATACCCCAACTCTTTAAGAGCAAAGGAGGCATGCACGCAGCAATAGTCAAATTCAATACCCTGGCCGATGCGGTTGGGGCCACCACCCAGAATCATAATCTTCTTGCGGTCGCTGATGCGGGCCTCGTTGTGCAGACCATAGGTGGAGTAGTAGTACGGGTTGCGGGCCACAAACTCACCACCGCAGGTGTCTACCAAGTGGTAGGTGGGGATAATGCCCTTGGCCTTGCGCTCGGCGCGCACGTCATCCTCGCTGCAGCCACGGGCCAAGGCTATCTGGCGGTCTGAGAAGCCCAATTTCTTGGCCTCAAGCAGGTCCAGCTCGGCCAGCTTCATGCCGGCTTCTGCCAGCTCTTGCAGTTGGTCAATAAACCAGGGGTCAATTTGTGTAAGGTCATGAATCTCCTCAGCCGTAAAGCCGTTGACAAATGCCGTCTGAATCCAGAAAATGCGGTCTGCATTGGGTACAGAGAGCTTGGCGGCAATCTCCTTGCGAGAGGGGTTCTTGGGATCCTTAGCGTCAAAGCCGAATCCCCAGCGGCCGGTTTCGAGGGAGCGCAGGGCCTTTTGCAGGGATTCTTTGAAGGTGGTACCAATGCTCATTACCTCGCCCACGCTCTTCATGGCAGTGGTGAGGCGCTCATCTGCCTTCTTGAACTTCTCGAAGGTGAAGCGCGGCACCTTGCACACCACGTAGTCAATGGTGGGCTCAAAGGAGGCCGGGGTGCTGTGGGTGATGTCGTTGAGCAGCTCATCCAAGGTGTAACCAATGGCCAGCTTGGCAGAGAACTTGGCAATGGGGAAACCCGTGGCTTTGGAGGCCAGTGCAGAGGAGCGGCTCACACGCGGGTTCATCTCAATAACCACCTGGCGCCCCGTGCGCGGGCAAATGGCAAACTGAATGTTGGAGCCACCGCTCTTTACACCAATCTCGCGGATAATGGCGAAGGATGCCTCTTTAAGGATGGCGTACTCGCGGGCGTTAAGCGTCATGGCCGGGGCAACGGTGATGGAGTCACCGGTGTGCACGCCCATGGGGTCCAGGTTCTCAATGGAGCAAATGGTGATACAGTTGTCCTTGCTGTCGCGCATTACCTCCATCTCAATCTCTTTCCACCCCAGCAGAGACTCTTCAATGAGCACCTCATGCACCGGGGAGAGGTCGAGCCCGCGCAGCACAATCTCTTCAAACTCTGTCTTGTTGTAGGCAATACCGCCGCCCGTGCCACCCAAGGTGAAGGCGGGGCGAATAATCATGGGGTAGTTGCCGATGACGTTTTTGGCGATATCCCATGCCTCTGCCATGTTGTGAGCCACGCCGGAGGCCGGAACATCCAGCCCGATCTTAATCATGGCATCCTTGAAACGCTGGCGGTCCTCGCCCTTGTCGATAGCGTCGGCATCTGCACCGATAACACGCACACCGTATTTCTCAAGAATTCCTTGGCGGTGCAGCTCCATGGCGGCGTTCAGAGCCGTCTGACCACCCAACGTGGGCAGAAGAGCGTCCGGTTTCTCACGAGCAATAATTTTTTCGATGTACTCGGGAGTGAGCGGTTCAATGTAGGTGCGGGGGGCTGTCTCCGGGTCCGTCATGATGGTGGCGGGGTTGGAATTGACAAGCACTACCTCGTAGCCCTCTTCTTTCAATGTCTTACAGGCTTGGGTGCCGGAGTAGTCAAACTCACAACCCTGCCCGATAATAATGGGGCCCGAACCGATGACCAATATCTTCTTGATAGACGTGTCTTTAGGCATGGTACAGTGTAAACTTGCAGATATATGCCATATATCCACCCAAAATGCAAGCCTTATTTATAAAAAAATTCGTTATACCGGTAAAAAAAATTGATAATTAAGCCGGTACAGATTAGTCATCCTCAGCTGCAAAAAGCACGGGTTCGTCATCATCATCTGCAGCCATGGGCTTGTGCCGGCGGGGCGGGGCATAGCTTGAGCCGGTGGTGTAGGGGTAACCGTGCAGCTCCAAATACAACTTGATGGCAAGAATGATAAAATCCGTACGTTTAATGAGATTGGCCTCACACAGGGCATCTACCTCGGCCACCAAATCCGCGGGCAGATGCAATAAATTGGGGTTAGTGAGGGCGGGGCGGCTCATGGCGGTGCAATATTAGCGGCGGCGGTAACGCCCTTTCATATCCTGCAACATGGCGGCAGGGTCTGCATAAACCTCATGCACACGGCGTATGCGCTCTGCACGCTCGCCCGGCTCCTCGGCGCAATCTGCTGCTTGAATTTGCAGGTTACGCGCCTCCAGAATATCCTCTACCGTGCGGGCATGCTGTAATTTAATGGAGGCCAGGCCGGTAAGGTAATGGTCCTTAAGGCGCAGAATGCGCGGGCGGTTACCCGGTACAGCCTCAGCCAAGTAGCGGTCGTAGCAGGCCAGCATATCCGCCCGATTCATCACATAGCGGGTCAACTCGGCCTCCAGAGCTTCCATTTGCAGCTCTGCGGCATAGGTGGTGCGCCAGCCGGTAGTATCTGTGGGGTCCTCCTGCTCCAAGCACTCGCGCAGCCAGGTGTTGAAACGTCGGTAATTTTCCGGGTAAGCTGCGTAGGCCTGTGCCATATAAGCAGCGCGGGCAGGTGCCCGGCTATTGGCAGCCGCCTGCATAAGGCGGTGAACCTGCAAGGCGGGTTGCAGGGCTTTCTGCACATCTGCCAAGCGGGTCATGCCACCCGTAAAACCACCCAAGGCGTGCCCCTCTGCATCCACCACCAGCACCGTGGGAAACCCGCCCACGCGGTATTGTTTCACCAGTGCATTGTTTTGCGCAAGCAACGCCTCCGGCAAACGCGTGCGGCGCGGTAAGTCCACCTCCAGATACACAAACTTATCTGCCCCCCAAGCCTCAAAAGCGGGGGTATCTAACACGCGGCGGCGCAATACGATGCAAAAATGGCACCAGTCGGACCCCGTAAAATCCACCAACACGGTCTTGTTTTCTGCCTTGGCTTTGGCCTTGGCCGCCTCAAAATCAGTCATCCACTCTGCGGCATTCGCCGGTAATACAGCTGCTATGCAGGCACAGGCCGCTATAAAAGTACGCTTCAACATGGGTGTAAAAATTATACTATGGGGCGCACGGGTATGCCATGGCGGGCAAAATACTCTTTGGCCTGCGCCACGGTGTACTCACCGAAATGGAAGATGGACGCCGCCAACACGGCATCTGCCCTGCCCTCTTTAAGCACCTGCACCATGTGGTCCAAATTACCGGCACCACCACTGGCAATCACAGGTATTTTAACCGCCTCGCTCACACGGCGGGTCAGCTCTAAGTCATAGCCGTTTTTAGAGCCATCGGCATCCATACTGGTCAGCAGAATCTCCCCTGCGCCCAGGCGCTCTACCTCTCGCGCCCATTCTATGGCATCCAGCTCCACAAATTGGCGCCCGCCGTGGGTGGATACCCGCCATTGCGTGTCGCTCCACCGTTTGGCATCTATAGCCACCACCACACATTGGCTGCCGAAGGCGTTGGCCCCCTCGCTTATCAACTGCGGGCGGTGTATAGCCGCCGTGTTGACGGATACCTTGTCTGCCCCGGCATGCAACATGCGCCGCATATCCTCCACCGCGCGTATACCACCACCCACCGTAAGCGGCATAAAACATTGTGCAGCTGTTCGTTGCACAACATCCACCATCGTGGCGCGGTGGTCACTACTGGCGGTAATATCCAAAAAGACGAGCTCATCTGCCTGTTGGCGGTCATATGCAATAGCACACTCCACCGGGTCGCCGGCATCCCTCAGGTTCACAAAGTTGGTACCTTTCACCACGCGCCCGTTCGTGACATCCAAACACGGTATGATTCGCTTCGCTAACATAATAAGTTCGGGCTGCATTCTAGCTTATCTACCATGCAGATGCAAGAATTATGTTGCCCCTGTACACAGAAAATTATCTTACACAACTTGCATACATGTAACAAACATGTAACACTTCTTTACTTGAAAAAGAGGTGATAAAGCGTTATGATACCGGGGTAAATCATAACACATACTGCCATGAAATGCCTTTTAGTATATATTCTGTTAAGCATGCTGACCCCCTTGGCATGGGCAGGGGAATTAATGCAGCGCTCCATGGAGTGGGTGAGCGATTCCCCGTATGAAGCATACCCGGTATACTGCATTCAATTTGCAGAGGATGTAGATACGGAGACGCTGGAACCGCAAATTACGGGTGAGGGGCCGCTACCGGTATCGAAATGGGAGAACGAGCGGGAATTACACATTTATTTTGACCCGAAAACCGTGCCGGGCACACTGTATCAATTATCCTTTAGACCACAGGATAGCTATTACCTCAACGGGCAGCCCATGGTATGCTCAGAGTTCGAGTTCCGGGCACCCGCCTGCCCGCTTGAATTGGCGGAGGAGCACAGCCGGATAGAGGGCCACCCCAATGGAGCCGTGATGGTGAAATGCGCCAAAAACGCGGGTATACCGCACCTTGCGCAACTAAGCATGAGCTTTGAGTTTGTTAACAGGCGTAACGGTAAATGTGTGCAGGCAGATACACTCCACGTGCGGGTAAAAGATTTGCGCCCCCATACATTGGCACAAATCTATAAAAATGCTACGGAGGCAGAGTTAGCCGCCCTGACCCCGGATACCATTGTACCGGGCTATTTACTGGTGGTGGCTCAAGAGCCGTTGGAGGATAAATGGTACTTGCGTGGTACCCCGTTGGACAACGCTTTTGAATGGCAGGATTATACCGAATTTTATATTGAAAATGAGCTTAAGGCCGAGCTGGCTGCCCGATACGCAGAGCACAACGGACAAGAAATTTTGTGCCTGGGGGTATTGTTCAATGCTCCCATAGCCTTGGAGCATGCAGCAGAAATTTTCCGCACCATGGAGATATGCTGCAACGGTGTAAAAGCACAGAATACGGAGGGTGAGCTTAGCAAAAAAATAGTCATCGACGGGCAGGAGATTACCTTGGTATTGCATGAGCACACAGACACACACGCCATGTTCCCCACCTCAACGGCGGACCACATGGTGATACGCCTGGAAGGGCTGCAACACCTGCCGCTGAGTGTAGAGGTGACCCTACCGGCGGGTACTCAGGCAGCGCGTGGTTTAACAGCCCCCCATGCCATCACCTGCAAGGCAAATATTAATGCCCCCGAGCTTGCCCTGCCGGAGCCATACAAGCAAAGTACCTACACACCCATATTTGTTCCGCCCTCTGCCAATGGTACAGTAGAGCTGCCAACCATAGGTGCAGAGCGCTTGCGGGTACGGGCTCTGCGCTTGGATGCCCTCCGCTATTGGCAGTTGCGCCCCATTTTGGAATCCGTAAATGATGATGAGCGTAACAGAAACACGGAGCAATTGCGCCGCTTGCTCGCTGAATCCGGTGAGGAGACGGTAACAGAGCTGCCTAAAGGTAATTGGCGTACTCAGGTGTGCCGCCTCAAGGCAGATGCCCTGGCAGGTACCCCCGGTAAACCCGGTGTGTATGTGCTGCACGTTTGTGCGGAATCTGCCGCCAAACCGACGGCGCAAAACATAACCTCCACCCGAGAGTTTTTCTATAGCCTGCATATCACGGATATACACTTAGCCACGGCAGGCAACATTGTGCTGGCCACACGTTTATCGGATGGCACGCCGCTGGATTTGGCAAAAGTGGATGTCATGACCCACATGGACAAAATGTATGCTCAGACTACCCGCACAGGCCGAGAAACCCTGCGCACGGGTATTTGCGCCGTTACTCTGCACCCCCATGAAAAAACATACACGGCCTTGGTCATGAGCGGGGATGATTATGCCGTTGTGCGCGGAGAGGCTACCCCGAAAACAGAGACCCCCGCGCTGAACCAAAATATGATTTTGCAGGCCTTTACGGACCGCAACCTGTACCGCCCGGGGGATACGATTCACCTTTTCGGCACCTTGCGCCATAAAACACCCGACGGCATGGTAGAGCCGGTAGCTCAAGATACCGAAATTGAGGCCGTATTGACGGATGCCAAGGGAGATAAAGTAACCCGCTTAACCCTCAGCTTAAATGAATACGGGGCATTTTATGCGGACATTGATATACCGCGAGATTCACGGTTTATCCTGAGCGAAATGACCTTGCAGCTCAGTGCCACGCAAAACGCCCAATACACCTTACCCCTAAGCTGCACCACCGTGCAACGTAATACTTTTGAGGTAAAAGCCCGGGAGCAACCCACCCCACCACGCTCTACCCATGCAGTGCTCTGCGTGCAGGCACGGGATTTTAACGGGCTGCCGCTAGTGGGCGCAACAGCTCATGTGGAGGTAAATGATGCGCACCTTGAGGGCAAAACGGATTCTGCGGGGCAGGCCATCTTCCGCCTGCCGTGGAATACGCATGACTATGGAGATGACATGTATGCAGATGTGTGGGTATGCAACGACCGCGAAGAGACAGTATATGCGGAGACGATGATACTGCACTACCATACGGCAGCCGTGCAGTTGCATGCAGAAGCCGGCTCCCTGCGCTGCACGGATCCCCGCACCGGAGCCCCCGTGGCTACCGAGCAGAAAGTAACCGCGCGTTTGCTGACACGGCAAAATGAGTATAAAACATTGGCCAATGGCATTGTTATAGTAGCACGGCCAACCGTTTGTCTTGCAGAGCAAACTCTGGTGATTCCGGCTAATGCAGCTCAAGGCATTGCTTTTTCTGCGCAAGATTGGGCCGCGGCCTACTCCGCGCAAATACAGGAAAATGAAGCCGTGGTTGAGCTGACCACCACAGATGCCGACGGTAATGCGGTGCAACTCAACCACTCTCTCCAAAAGGATGAGCCATCCATCAAAAAAGCGGCAGATTCCGCACCGACACTTAAACCGCGTTTGCTTGGCGTACAGCAGGATTACCTCATCTTGCAATTACCGCAGCCGGCAAATCCCGACCACTTGGTGGCCACCTGCCGCAGGCCGAATGGCCGTTTAATCGTTACGGAATACGAGGCCTCCTCCCAACAACTGCGCATCTTTTTGCAACCAAAAGATTACGGCAGGGAGGTGCTTATTGCCTGCAAGGTGGTATCCTGCTCCGAGTCGAAACTCTATGACAACATGCAGCTGTATGTAACGCGCGTAACCCTGCCACTTGATACCCCGCAATTGCAAGTGCAGCTGGATACCCCGCAGCAACCCGTGCGCCCGCACGGCAAAGTGCAGCTTAAAGGCCGCGTTTTATGGCCGGATACCTCGCCCGCGGCCCACGCCCAAGTGTGCCTTTTTGCGGTGGATAAAGGTATGCAAAGCCTTAGCCGTTACCATTTTAACTATACCTTACTGCCATTCATTCAACTCAGCGAACTCTCCTGTTTGCCTGACTGCTATGTGACCACGTATCGACAAATGCATAATTTGCCTTTGCTGCATGTCTTGCAGGGGCATTATCATTGGTTTCATTACCTGAAATGCGTGCGGCATAATGAACAGCTGAGAACACCGCATGACCATTTATCCATGCATTATACGCTGGTTCCGCCTCATTTGTTGTGGGCTCAGTACATAACCATGGCCCCTGCCGCCCCTTATGAAAATTGCATACAAGAGGAAGCCTGCGCAACCGACTACGCAGATGACGACATATTGGAGGGCATTGCTGTACCAATAGGTACTGAGTCGGACTGTGATTTCGGGAGCGGTGATTTGGGGGACGGCTTGGGATGGGACGAGTGGGGTGAGGAGGCAGAAGAAGAGAGCACGGATATCACCCTGAGCAAAACGGCCCTATACTGCCGGGCAGACTTTACACCCACCCCCATTTGGCTGCCCGATGTACGCACCGATGCCGAGGGTTATTTTTGCGTGGATGCCACAGTGGCAGACACCCTTACCACCTACACCGCGTATGCCGTGGCCTTGAGTGCAGATGGCCGCGCCTCCGGGCGGGCAGAGGCAGAGTTCACCGTGAATCAACCCCTGATGCTCAGCGCAGGCTTACCCTTCTTCATGAGCGTGGGAGATTCCCTGCGCCTGCCGCTCACCGTTACCAACAACTCTGCGGCCCCCGGCACTTGGCAAGTGAGCCTTCACGGTGCAGATACCCCGCAAGAGGTCACTTTGCAGCCGGCAGAAAGCAAAACGCTCTACTTTACCATAACGGCCGATGCCGAGGGCGAGAAAACCCTGCAATGGCAAGCCGTGGGTACTGCGGCGGGGGACGCCGTGCAGGGCTCATTCAACGTGTATTTACCTGCCCCGGCTTTACAAGAGCAATATAGCAGCCTATTACCTGCCGGTGCCCCCGCCATACACGTGGCAGAGCCATTGTCTGACAAAGTAAAACAGGGAGACAAACTCACCATACAAATAGAAGCATCAGGCAACCCCTTGCTACAGGTGAAAAACGTTGTGGACTACGCGCTCAAATACCCGTATGGTTGTACGGAGCAGCGCTCCTCCACCCTCATGCCGTGGCTGCTCTGCAAGGAGCTGGCCCCCATTTGCCCCGCCATGCAAAAAGTATCCACGGAGGCGGTGGAGAACGCCGTATATGCCACCATTAACACCTTGCTTGCCCGCCAATGTGAGGATGGCGGTTTATCTTACTGGGATGGTGAGGAGGAATCCTGCCTTTGGGCATCTGCCCATGCGGCCATGGTGCTTACCATTGCGCAAGAGCGCGGGTACCAAGTACCACCTGCCGCCATGGATGCCCTGCGCTGCTATCTGCGCAGCCATGCGGATGATACAGATAACCTTAACCATTTTACCCGTTACTCCATGGCGTATGCCCTGCAAGACACACAGGCGCTGCAAAGTATCATCAAAGAGGCAGCATCTGCCACCGCCAATGATCTTTCTTGGGAACATACCACCATATCTGTAGGGGCTTTGCAGGTATTGCAGGCTTTGCAGGAGAACGCCCCGCAGGCAGAATCAATATTCTGCGACTGGTTGCAAAAGGTGCAAAAGCAGAAATACCTCTCCACCTGGGATACCGGTTGGTCTTTTGTGGTGCTCCACCATTATTTGCGCCTCAAAAAACAAACTGTTGGCCGGGCCACGCTGGAGCTCGATAACGGAGAACGCATCCAAATCGGCATGAATGCCGTGACTCTGCAAACTGAATCCTTGCGCTGTGTGGAGGGCTCCGCCTACATTAAAGTGTACGCTGTTTCCCAACAAAAACCCGGCTCCTGCACCGCAGTTTCTGAACGGGGTATAGAGATTCAGCGCCGGTATGAAGTCAGAGCAGAGCACGGCCTTTGGCAGCCTGCTGACTCTCTACACGTGGGGGATGAGGTGCGTGTTACCGTCACTTGCAAAGTGAACAAAGCCCCTTACCAATACCTGGTCATAGAGGATTACCTGCCCGCCTGTATGAAACCCATTCAAAGTTCTCTTAATGAGGACGATTCCTCATACTTCGATTACCACGAATTCACGGAGCGCAGCGTGCGCGCATTCGTGAATGAGGACTCGGACTTTGCGGACTCTTCAAGTTACATCCCCCTGCAATACCGCGCACGTGTTGTATACAGCGGCACCGCCACGGCTCCCCCCGCCTCCGCTCAGCTCATGTACGAGCCGTATATCCACGGCCTCTCCGCCCCCACACCATTCAAGGTATCCTCCAAACCCACCGCACCATAATTGACAATTCAGGAACCTCGATACAGGGCGGCTTTTATCCCTCGGGGGGCGGGGGATTTGTACCCCGGCACCTGACTCAGCGTGCTAACACGCCGGGGGTGCCGGCTTGGCCGCAGGCGGAAATGGGGCGAATGGCGATGCGTGAGGCGTTCTTGAAGAAAGAAGACGGCAGTGTCACTTTGCGCTGCCCCCCCGGCAGTACACATACCGTGTACCAGCCACGTGCCGTACCGGCCTGCACCACCCATTTACGCGCCAATTTATCGGGTGCCTGCCAGTTGAGTACCACCTTGCCGCCGCCCTCTGCCGCAGACACCGCAGGGCGCGCGGGCACGGAGTCCTTGCACCAGGTCATGGCAGGCGGCACGGCATAGCCGGTGTAGCGTTTGGCAATCTCCTTGTGTACACCACCACGGTTGGTGCCTATGGAGCGCCAGCTCCAAAAAATTTGCCCACAGCTTTGGCGTGCCAACTTGCGGGAGGCATCCAACTGCGCCCCAATCTCGGATGCCGGGCGGCCGGGGTCCTCATCGCTGTTAATGCGCACACTGGCAATACCCGGCCAAACGGGGCGGCGCGGGTTGATACCGCTCCACCACTGCATGAGCGCAGTAAAGCTCTGTGGCCCGGCAATGCGCCAATACAACTGGGGTGCCAGGTAATCCACCCAGCCCTTAGAGAGCCACTTGCGGGCATCGCAAGCCAAATGCTCGTAGGCATTCACCCCGGCCTCCACACCGCTCGGGTAGCCCGGCTGCCAAATACCAAAGGGGCTTATACCTACACGCACCCAAGGCTTAACAGCCTTTACACTGCTGTACAACTTGCTCACAAAAGAGTCTATTGCCGCGCGGCGTTGGGCGGGTGTCTTGCCATCCGCAATGTTATGATTCGGGGGGTAAGGGTAAAAATAGTCATCCAAATGCACACCATCAATATCATAACGGCGCACAACATCCAAAATCACCTTAAGCACATGCCCCTGCGCCGTGCTGCTGGAGGGGTTCAAAATCTGCGTGCTGCCCGCTTTTTTCAGCAAGCCGGGGTTGCGGCGCGAGATGTGGTTTCTGCCTACTGCCTTACCGCTGATAGTTGCCCGAAACGGGTTAAACCACGCATGCACCTCCAGCCCGCGCTTATGCGCCTCGGCAATGGTAAACGCCAGCGGATCATACCCCGGGTTGACCCCTGCCCCGCTCAGCCAGCAGCTCCACGGCTCCAGGGATGATTGATATATGGCATCCGCATTGGGGCGCACCTGCAAGATAATGGCATTGAACTTAAGCTTTACCGCCGTGTTGAGGATATGGAGCATCTCCTGCTTTTGCTGCGCAGCAGACAAACCCGCCTTGGACGGCCAGTCCAGATTAAACACCGTTGTTACCCACACCGCGCGAAACTCCCGCGCAGGCTCCGGCGCATTCTCATTCACCGGGTGCCAGGCCTGTGCCATCATTGTACCCAGCATCAGCAGCAGTAACAATACCAATCTCTTCATATACACCAGCATACCAGCCCCCACCCCGCCAAGGCAAGCACAAATCCCGTCAGGGCAAACGCATTAGACAATGAACCCTGTAAGTGCATTATTTACAATGTACAATTTACCATTTACAATTTTAGAATAAAACATCGGCCTGAGTGCAGCACGAGGTTTTATGGGATCAGCATTGCGCAAAAACATGTTTCTCTCGCTATGAGGCAGGGAAAAGATAAGGTCTTATATTTGGCTTTCAGCTGATGAATATTTATATAAGAGCTTGTAAATTCAATAACTTTGTAAATTGTAAATGGTAAATTGTCAATCTGAAGAAAGTGTCATACTCCTAATGCGTTTGCCCTGCAAATCCCGTCTTCTCATGGCATGCGCATGATGCTTCACCCGCATGGCGATAAGCCCGCTAAACTCAGTTTGCAGGCTCATCATATATTCTCTTTGCCTTTAAACACTTGCTCACGATGCCATTGCAAATAGGGTATATGCTGTGGGGTAATCCATGGTAAACGTTGTATAGCTCTCAACCCGAGTCGCTCAATTTCCGCATCTCCTAAAATATCGGAGACCAGTAACTCTCCACCATCTGCAAAGCTGATGTATCCTTGGTCAAACAAGGCATCCATACGCGCTTCGAATAAAAAACCATTGTAAGGATCTACGCGCTCAGCATCTGTGCAGTCTTCCACGGCTTAGCATGGCTGGCACGTAACAGCGCCGGTACACCTACCCCAGTCAACGGACATTTACCACCCCACAGCTTTTCCAACCCAGAGCGGTAGCGGTGTTGTGCCGTGCGGGTGGTCACTATCTGCTGGCGCTCCGTGCGCAGCGGGGGCTCTCCCTTCGGTGCTGTATCCGTCTGAAAAAGCTCGCGCAGGGTGTTCGCCAGCTCCGCCAACGATACACGGCAGATAGGCTGATAAGTCGGCACTATCACAAACAAATCCCCCTCCGGGAACACATGCAGCAGGCCCTCGTGTGCGGTAGAGCTCAACCAACGCCCGGCTCCCTCAGCATCCGGCTCGCAGTTATCCCAGCCGTTCCGGTAAGCATCCCGGCGTATGTAGGTATCGAAGCTGATGGGATTCATGATTGCCTTTTACTAGTCAGATATTCGTATTACTGTCTCTTTCGGATTGATGCCAAATGCGCGTTTTTCCTTGTGTAGTGGCGTAGATGATGCCTTGTTCAGCAAGCGCTTTTGTGTATCGAGAGATTGTGGCTGCGCTGACTCCCAGTTGAATAGCTAATTCCGATGATGTGGCCTCCACATGTTCTGCCAAATAAGAAACAATACGCTCCCTTGTGCTATCTTTTGTGGGTATTTCTTCCGCCGATACCGTCAGCATGGCGGGATTGTTCTCTAGACCGGGAACAGAGGCAGCGAGTTTCTTTTCCAATCTCTTTGCCTTACGCTCTGCTTTCTGGAAGTCTTCCGCAGGAGGAAGATTTTCCGGAACGATGTTGCGTTCCAGTAACATATTGCGTACAGAGGTATTATTTTGAACATGTTCATCTGTTATGGATTGTTCTCCATATAAATCCCGCTCCTCTACGTTGTAATTCGTCATCTCTGTGGCAAGATTTTTTGCCGCAATCGTCAGCGTTGGAAGGAAGTCTGCCAGAGGGCGAGACGGCGGCATGTTGAGTTTATTTTTCATTTCTGCCGTAGACATGCCGAAAAGGGCAGTATCACCTTTTGAGCGAATGCGCCCAAAACCTTCATCATCTACATCTCGCTCATAGATGTTCTGCGAAAGTTGTTTTTCTGATTCTCGCAAACGATACCGCGCCACGGCTCTCTCTACATACCCCAAACGCTCCTGTATCAATTCTGTTCGTCGGGTCTGAATGGCAAAATAACTTTGAGCAAAGGCGATTTCTTCCTTGCGGGGATCGCCATTCTGTGCCACTAGGTAACAAGCATAACGTGTCAATATATAGTCATCAATCTCGCGTTCTGCACCTTTGCCTAATACTACTGTTTCTGTCGATGCCTGAAAGTGCAAGGATATTTCTACCCCGGCATTTTTGCAGGCTTCCATGGCTCTTTTAATGGCAGACTCAAAGTTTCTCCACTGATCGTAACCCAGTAACTCCATCAAATCTCGAGCTTTCCATATTTCCACGGTGTGCATATCATCCCACCACTGGGCATGTTGGTCAAAGCGTTCTTTCAGTTTCTGTATTTTTTCTATTTTCATTTATCTATTGATGATGTGTCGATTTCATCATATTGCTGACGTCAGCAATATGATGAAAATATGACTATCTCCTCTGCATCCGGCTCGCAATTATCCCAGTCGTTTCGGTTAGCATCCCGGCGTATGTAGGTATCGAAGCTGATGGGATTCATGGCTTATTTTAACTCCTTGCTTTTGTTCTGCAAATCTTTCATACAGAGCAGGTAATCCTGCTCCACGCTGCTGAGGGTCCGAGCTTTGTACTTCTTGTATTCCTCTGTTGCTTTTTTCATGGCCTGTTCGTGGCTGATACTGCCGACATCCAGCAATAACTGCTCCCCACTCATGGTCAGCATACGGTCAAGGTGAACCGCCCAGTCCCGCATGGTCATCGGCTGCTCACGCTCTGCCTGGCGTTCCGCAAAATCCAAATACCCGGATACAATCTGCCCCATCGCCCGCAGCTCTTTCTCGTTCAGGTAATTCTTCGCCACCTTGGCCTCCACCAACGTCGGTTGACTCCCGGCAAAATTCATCAGCCCCATGAACTCTTTTTCGGCATCAGCGCGGTGGTAAATCACTTCTGCTGCCGTCTCACCATGCACGGCGTAGTGAATTTTGTTCTGCACTTTCTTGAAAAACTCCATGGAAATCTCAGCCCTCGGGTCATAATCTATGCTCGTGGCGTAAATTTCCAGCACCTGTCGGTAAAATACTTTCTCCGACGCGCGGATATCGCGAATACGCGCCAGCAGCTCCTTGAAATAACCGCCACCGCCCAGCTCTTTCAACCGAGCATCATCCATGGCAAAGCCCTTGCGCATGTACTCCTTGATGATACCGGAAGCCCACAAGCGGAATTGTACACCGCGCTGGGATTTTACGCGATATCCCACAGATATGATAACATCTAGACTATAAAAAGATACCGGCTTATCAGAATTTGCAATGTGCAAAATTTGCACATTGCTTTCTCTCTGTAACTCACCCTCCTCAAAAACATTCTTAATATGCTTAGTAATCACAGAGCGATTGCGCTGGAATAGCTCTGCCATCTGCTCCTGCGTCAGCCAGACAGTATCCTCTTCAAAGGTTACATTCACCTTTGTCAGACCATCCGTGGTCTGGTATATTAAGATAGGAAAATTTTGGTTCATCTCTCTTTTATTAAACGTGACGATATGG
>SUVJ01000051.1 GCA_015062045.1 Akkermansiaceae bacterium | reverse complement strand
GGTGCCTTTTTCTACCAGCATGTCGCACAGCTTGGTGTTCTCTTCCTCGGAACCGTCGCACCAGTAGACGGAATCGGGTTTGCAGAGCTGGCGGATTTGCTCCACCCACTCGGCAGCCTTCTTATGTGTAGTACCTGTAATCATGGTGCCAATAAAATAGCACGATATGCGGTAACTTGCAACACGAAAATTCACCATTTTTTGCCATGCACGGATTTTTTTGAAGTATCTTTGGTAAATTTCAGAGCGTCTCCAAGGCAATTTTATGCGCGCACGCGACAAAACAGGCAGAAAGATGCTTGACAAAACTGAACAATTAAGGCAAACTGATTTTCGTAATGGGAAACGCAACGCGCAGCAACAGCAAAAAAGTAGCCGGCATGGTAGCAGGGGTATTGGCAATCGGCATTGCCTACAGCTCAGCGGCTCAAGATTTTGTACCTTTACCCGGGGAGCCTGCAAACACAGCAAAGCCTAACCCGGTTATGGATTTAACAAACCAAGCCATACGAGCAACCGGGGATATGATAACCCCGGAGCTACCGGAATCTTTGCTCATAGAAAACGAGGGCGGGGAAATTACATACCACAACAATAACCGCATTATCACCTACACGGGGCGCGGCACCCCCGTACACCTCAAAACGGATTCCGGCATAGATGTGCAGGCTCAAAGCGTTAAGGTTGACTTGGATAAAAAGACAGCCGAAATGCAGGGGCCGCTGACAGTCTATTTGGGAGACACGCTCACCAAGGCAGAGAGCGGCACCTACGACTGGAACAACATGCGGGTTGAAATAAAGGGGGCAAGAGCCAAGGTTTCAGGCATTATTGTAAGAGGCTCCCGCATTTTATACGATAAGGATGCAGAGGGCAGACAATACCTGCAAATTGATGATGCTTATGTATCAACAGATGACTCTGAAAAACCGGACACTTGGGTGGGTGCCGGCCAACTGACAGTGTACCCCGGAGACTATGGACGCGTAACCCGATTAAGCGTAGCCGGCGGGGGGCATGATGTGGCCATACCCATTATCGGCTGGTTTACCTTCTCTCACTCACTCAACCCAAGGGAGGGGTACCTGCCTAACCTTGGTGCTAAATCCATATGGGGGGCATACCTGCTGAATCAATACGGATTCCTCATCGGCAACAGGAGGGTGGAGAACAGTATTCCTACGGCAGATTATTTACTGACAACCCATTTGGATTACCGCACCCGCAGGGGGCTCGCCACGGGCATTGATTTTGAGGATTTGCTGATGCAAAAGAAATACAAAGATATGACAGGTTTGCGCCTGTACTATGCAGCAGATAAAGACCCCATGATTAACCCGACGGATCTGCCGCGCGAGCATACCAAGCATAATCGCTATTCAGCAAAAATGAGCACGCTTTGGAAGCTCCCGAAGCCGAGCAATGACACAAGCGGAGATTGGACCCTGGGCACAAATATAGAAGTGCTGAGTGACCGCTACATGCTCAGAGACTACTTTGAAAATGAAGGGCATATCAATGAACGCCCGGATAATACCGTAAGGCTCACGCGCCGGGACAAGCGTAGCGAAGCCATGCTGTGGACTCGCTTTGCCCCCAATGACTATTACACGACGGACGAGCGCATAGAGCTCTCCTACTACCGCACCAGAACCGCAATAGGCAACACAGGCATCAATTACGAAACACGCAACAGTTTCGGCACCATGCGGCAGGAGATTCCCCCGCATGAAATGTTCATGTACCGCGCAGCCCTCGACACAACGCACGCCCCCGAGGTGCGCCATTATTATGAGCGGCTCCTGAACACCTCTGCCTATTTGAGAGCCAACTCCACACACGAGCTTACTGCAAACTATAAGGCATTGGGTTTCCTTAACATAGTACCGAAAGTGGGTGTAGGCTACAGTGGCTACTACGGTGTAGACGGCGTAGGGGCAGATAACCGTTTTTTGGGATATGCGGGTGTAGATTTCAGCTTCAAACTGCACAAGAGCATGCCCAACTTCCGCTTACCTTATTTAGGCTACAAGGGGTTAACACATGTACTGCGCCCCTATACTACATTGTCTCACTGCAGCATATCATCCTCTAATCCCTTAGTGCCCAGAGTCGATAATTGGTCCACCTTATACGGCAACAGCACATCCAGCCCCATGTGTTTGGATTTGATGGGCTTCAGCGGCATAGACGGCTGGGGCAATTGGACCATATGGAGAATCGGCATGCAAAACACCCTCACCACTACGGTGGATGGTGAAAACAGAACCATCTTAAATTGGAATATATTTGTGGATATTAATGAAGAGAACCCGAACTCTGACAACAAATACTCCAACGTGTATTCCTACCTCAGGTTTAACCCGACCCGCCGACTCAGCCTCACACTGGAGACTCAAACACCAACCATAAAAGACGGTGATGGGTTCTCTCAATACAATACCTACATAGCCTACCAACCGACCGCGTACCTTGAGGGTATTGTGGGGCACCGTGCCATCAATAATCACCCCATCCAGGAAGACACCTCTCAAATGTATGCTCAGGCTAACCTGAGATTCAACGACCGCTACAGCATGGCATGCCGATGGAACTGGGATATTGAGCACGGCAGGTTACCGATTCAACAGTATTCCATTTTCCGCAAAACAGGAGCTTGGTATACAGGAGCCACGTTGTTCTTGCGAGATAACGGCGGCAAAAAGGAAACCGGGTTCGGTATCTCCTTCACCCTTGGGGAAACGGGCTCTGCCTTACCCATTAATTTCTTCTAAAAGACTTTTAAACTGCACAAAAAAACGGTCATTGGTTAACAATGACCGTTTTTTTGTGGATAAATCATTACCTCACCTGCCAAGAGATGGTGCGCCGGTAGACAGCCCCGGGCCTCAGCTCAATGGAGGGGAAGTGAGCATGGTGGGGGGAGTCCGGGTAGTTCTGCGCCTCAAGAGCAACACCACCGCGTTTAAACGGCAGGTAATCGCCGGTATACACCTGTATACCGGGGGCATCTGTGGTAACGGTTAAAGATACCTTGCCATTCGTAAGAATAGCCGCCGTCTTTAGCCCCTCTACTGCGGGCAGCACATAGTTATCATCATACCCGCCGCTGATAGCATCTGCGGCATTACGCTCGCCAATACATGCAGGTTGATTCAAATCATACAATGTACCTGCAACAGGCATGATAACACCTGTGGGTATATTAGCCACCATGGGAGTATACGCCGTTGCATTCACCTGCAACAAGTGGTCATCCATCGTGCCACAGCCATTGAGGTTCCAATAGGCATGGTTAGTCAGGTTAAGCAGCGTGGGGGCATCCGTATGCGCCTCCATATACAAGCTCAACGTGTCATCCACAAGCTCATAGGTAGCTTTTACGCTCACATTACCGGGGTAGCCCTCCTCCCGGTGCGGAGACTCCAGAGCAAGCACCAAGCGAGACTCCGTTGCAGACTCTACCGCCCACACCTTATCGCTGAACCCGCAAATGCCGCCGTGCAGGTGGTTCGGGCCATTGTTGGTAGCCAAGTGGTATTCTTTACCCCCCAACTCAAACACACCACCGGCAATACGGTTGGCAACACGGCCGCATATTGCACCGCAGTAGCAGGTATCTGCCATTAACTCCTCTGCCGTTTTGGGGCCATAGAGCAAATCTACCCCCTCATGCACTACACTCAAAATACGCGCACCATAGTTGGTGATACGCACCTGCAAGCGAGAAGAAAGGAGGGAGAAGACCTCCATGTCTTCTCCCTGAGATGTTTTACCGAAATGCATAATCGAAAAGAACGATTATACTTAATGGATATTAGAAACCATCGGGCAAGAACTTGCCGCCACCACCCAACTGAAGGGTGCCGTGCGTACCCACGGGGATGTAGCCAACACCATCATACACAGGCTGGGTTACATTGTAGGTTTTGCCATTTTTGCCATCTGCCTTAATGGTAAGCACCTGGCCTTGGGTTTGGTCACCATATTTGGCTGCACCACGGCCGGCCATGGCACCCAAAGCGCCAAAACCTACAGTCGAAGCAACACGGCCACTACCGCCACCCAGCAACTGACCGGCACCGGCACCAACAGCAGCACCGATAAGCGTGCCCATGTTCTTGGTGGAGGAGTCAGAGTCAATCGTTACATTGCGTGCGTTAACAACGGTTCCGCTGATTACCTCGCCCACTGCGCCGGCTTGATTAGCGCTGACAGTGTCAAGAGAACCGAGGTTTTTGCAGGAAGGCACAGCAAGAAGACCTGCTGCCAATACGAGTGCGACTATTGTTTTTTTCATAATATGATTTAGATTGTTGAATGTTAATGATTCCTATGTGTTTAATTACCCTTTTTCTCCCAAGAAGTCACCTTACCGTTTACAAACTCAACATAAGCATCTTGAGTTGGTATATAGGCCGTAGAGCTTGTCGGGTACAAAGGGTCATACCATCCGTATGGGCCATAATGGGGGGAGCCCCAATCTGACATAACGGTAACAGGCTCATATCCTCTATAAATCCACCGCTCCGTCTTGCGTCCATCCTTCTCCCCATACACCGGGGCAGAGTTAGGAGCCCCCCATGCCAATAAAACAGCATCGGCAGACATACCCTGCTCTATCCGCCCCTGTTGCACCAACAGTTGTTGTTGAGGGGGTAAAGATTGAAACGCAGCCGGATTTTCAGCGATACGATCCGCCGGAGTTGTCACACAAGCCCCCACCATAGCAGCAGCCAATGTAACAGCCCCGATTTTCACGACGTTTTTGAAGATACGAGCTATCATTCGCGTATGACATTAGCAGAAAAATTATGGCTTGCCAAGTAAAAAAAAAAATGATAGAGTCATGCAGAGCGATATGAAAACCAGTTACACATTTTTTTCTCTTTTAACAGCTCCGGTTCTTTGCATGACAGCTCAAGCAGCAGATGCCCCCGGGGCCTTGGCAGGTTACGATTTGCCCACAGGCGATCAAGCTAAAATAGGCTACGCTGTAGCCCCCGCTTTCTCAGCTAAATTCCAAGAGTTGCAAAAGGATATCATCAGCAAAATTAACAGCTGGGATGAAGAGAAGCGCGTGGCTTATGCAAAAGACCTCAACTTGGACTACGTTTTACCCTACAACGAAGAGTTGTGGGCAGACCAAGCCGCCTATGCAGAATATAAGAAAGAGTGGGGCAATACAGGCATGCAGGCTGCAGCAGAGGTTGCCCTTTCTGTGCAGGAGACCGGCAACGGGCTTTACCGTTTCTACGCCATCACCAATGTGGCTAACACCGGGCAAAAAGCCCCGGTATCCATCAGCGGGCTTAACTACGACCCGGCCAAGAATGTTTGGACCTCCTCCCACGGCGAGCTGACTGCCAAGGAGTTCAAAACCACGGATGATTACATCTTCAAAGCACAGACCGGTACAGAGTGGAAACTGGAGAAAGAAGATAGCTTTGCCAAGACTGTGCAAATGCTGCGTATCTCCAAAACAACGGATAACAAGGCCACGTTCATAACCTACCAATCTGTGGAGGTATCAAAAATCACCGGCGCTGTTCTCTCTAACCAAAGCTACACGCTTCTTTTCCCCATTAAGCAGGCTAAACTCGACATCGGCGCACCCGGCACCCGCTGATAACCTGAGACTAAACAATTTATCGGGAGTCTGTGCAATGCCATAGGCTCCCCTTTTCGTTATGAGAATCATTGCAGGCAAGGCAAAAGGCTACAGCATCCAAGTACCGCAGGGAGAAGTACGCCCCACGCAAGACCGCGTGCGCGAGGCACTGTTCAATATACTGCATCCCATTATCGGCGGGGCACGTATACTGGATCTCTTCTGTGGCTCCGGCTCCGTGGGGCTGGAGGCTCTCAGTCGCGGGGCTGCATCCGTTCGCATGGTGGATGCATCGAATCAATCCTGCGCCATGGCGCGCAAGAATCTCGAAAAAAGCAAACTCACGGGTGGCAGCGTCGTGCAGAGCGATTGTCTTCAATTTGTTAAGCGAGATGCCGGCAAGTACGACATTATTTTCGCAGACCCACCCTACGCTAAAGCCGCCGGAGACCGCGATATGATAGCCGAGCTGATGACCGACCGCCTGCATGAACTGCTGACGGATGACGGCTACTTTATAGCAGAGGCACAAGTAGGCTACGGGGTGGGAGATATCCATACCCGCGAGTTCCCCGGCTGGGAGCTTGCAGACGAGCGCACCTACGGCAAAAACACCATTCTTTTCTACCGCAAACAACAGTCATGAAACGCTTTCTCTTTCTTCTTCTCTACAATCTGTTTCTGCCTATCTTTCTGATAATCTCCATACCGGGCTACCTCATCAAAATGAAAAAGAGGGGTGGATTCGGCACCGGGTTGTCGGAGCGATTCGGCATCTATAAACGCCCCAAATCGGAGGAACCGCAGGGCGGGCTCTATGTTCACGCCGTAAGTGTGGGAGAGGTATTCATTGCCCTCAAGTTCATACGAGAGTGGCGTAAAACCCACCAAGAACCGGTTGTGCTGGCTACCAGCACGGCAACAGGGCACCAAGTAGTGAGGGATGCCGCGCTGCCGGGCGTGCGCGCTCTCTACTCACCGTTGGATGTACCGGGGCTCTCCGGCCGCTGCCTCTCACGCTTTAACCCCAAGGCTGTTGTATTGATAGAGGCCGAGCTTTGGCCCAACTTTGCAGAGGCGTGCCACCGCCGCCGCATCCCCATGCTGATGCTCAATGCCCGCTTATCCCCCCGCAGCGAGGGGCGCTACCGCAAGGTACGCGGCATTACAAGCCTGCTTTTCTCTCGCCTCACAGCCTTGGGAGCCCAGAATGAGAAGGACAAGGGGCGTTTTGCCGGCATCGGCGTTAATGAAGACATCATCACCGTTACCGGCAGTATCAAGTTCGACGTACTGGGGGACACCCCCGCAGCCCCCCGTGCAGAGTTTAAAGATCTGCTGCGCACAATCTCCGGCGGCAAACCCGTTGTGCTGGCGGCTTCCACCCATGCCGGGGAGGAAGCCCTCATTGCCACCGCCGTAAGAGAAGCCGGGGCCTTCCCCCTCATTGTACCCCGCCATGCAGAGCGCCGCGCAGATGTGGTGAAAGACCTCACCGCTGCGGGATTCCACCCTGTATTGAGAACGGAGAAGAAGTTTCCCGCCCCCCTGCCCCCCAACCTGTGCTATGTAGCAGACACCACGGGCGAGCTGAGAGACTGGACCGCCCTGGCAGATGCAGCCGTTATCGGCAAGAGCTTCCTTGCGCGTGGCGGGCAAAACCCGGTGGAGGCCATTGCTGCACGTGTACCCGTTGTATTCGGGCCGGATATGACCAACTTTGCAGACCTCGTCACCTTGCTTAATGCAGAAAACAGTGTATGGCAATGTGAAAAAGAGGAGCTGGCCGCCACCCTTGCCAAAATACTCACGGATAAGGCAGAAGCCTCCGCACGCAAGGAACGGGCCTACCGCGCCCTCAGCGTACACTCCGGTGCCACACGCCGCAGTGTAGAGCTTGTCGAAACGCAATACGACTGATTTTTTAGTCACGCAAATCGGGTATCTCAGAAAAAGCGGGCTATACCAATTTGACTATATCGTAGGGTGGGGCTTCAGCCCCACCTTTTATCTTTAATACCCAATCAGAAAAATTTTCTCGACAGGTGAATAAAAAAATGTTATTTTAAAGCAGGCTTGAGTTATTCATCATAAACTCGGCATCATCTTAGATCCATGTAACACATTCAAACAAATGAAAAAGCACAATATATTCATCGCCATATCGGCTATTTGCTTCTGTTTCTCCGCATGTGATAGCAAAACAGAGCAATATGCCACCGAGATAAATGACATCACCACGGAAACAGCGGAACTACTGCTTGACTGTAAGGATCAAGATGACATCAACGATGCAGTTAAAGAGATTAATGAGCTAACCAAAAAAGCAGAAGAGATCAGCTCTGACGCCAAAAGCGATAAGCTCAAAATGGAAGAAGAGATAAAGCAAATGACCCGCCGTGAATCCGAAGAATTGGAAAAAAAACTCGTCAAGGAGACGCTTAAAGCCGCAGCCCTGCTTGAAGATGGCGTGTACCATGTAAACAAAATTGAGGGAGCAAAATGTGAGGAAATCAACAAAGCCATACATGAATTAAAAAAAGCACTTTTTCCCTTAGAAAACTAACCCACTAAACAAATTTTCGACTATATGAAAACTCGTCACATTTTCGCCACTATAGCAGCCGGTTTCGCACTTAGCGCATGCTCTGATACCGCAGTAGATTACAATAACAACGCCTGCGATAAAGCTGAAAAAGTTGCAGAAATTCTTATGGACTGTAAAACTTGGGAGGATGCTTTTGATGCAGCAGACGACATTCACTCCATTGCTGATGACTTAGAAGCCTTGGCAGAGGCTCGCCGCAAAGATCGATTCGTTATTGAGGACGAAGAGGCTGATATGACCAACGAAGAATATGATAAGTACAAAGAGGAAATGTCAAAACGCCGCGATGAGGCTCGCAAAAAACTGACAGAAGGAGAAAAACACATCAGCGGCAATGATGCCGGAAAATCTGCTACTCTGCGCTATGCCGTCTCTCGCTTCAAGAAAGCATTCTGATAAAAACTTTACCTGACTTCTTTTCCCGATTTAACGTATTCCCAAATCGTTAAATCGGGATTTTGCTTGTCATATCATTCCTTATTTACTAGAATGTAAGCATGAGATTTGATTCTACATTCATAAGCCACTGCATGGCTGCCACAGTAGCGTTATCCTCAACAACTTTGGCAGCAGAGGGGTGGCATACAGACCTTACGGTTGCCCTTAAGGAAGCCAAGCAAGAGCACAAGCTCGTGCTGGTAGATTTTACCGGGTCAGACTGGTGCTCCGCCTGCATCAAACTGCGCAAAACCGTGCTGGATGCGGCAGATTTTCGTCAATACGCAGCAGAGCATTTTGTGTTTATGGAGGTAGACCTGCCGCAACGCAAAAGCTTTGACCCGAAATTGCGTGCCCGCAACGAGGCCCTGGCCAAGCAATACCATGTGGCAGGATATCCGTCTGTATTGGTACTGAACCCACAAGGGGAGGTTGTAGGAGGTTTTGAAGGGGCAATTACTCAAAAAGAAGCCATAAGCGCGCTGGATAACGCCAGAGTAGCAGCCGGGTTATTACAGGAGGCATCCCGCCAAAGCGGCACCGCCAAGGCCCGCACCCTCATGCAAGTGTACCGCCAATTCCCTGCATCCAAAACATTTGCAAAGGCAAATGAGCAACTTAAAAGCGAAATCATGAAGGCGGACCCGAACAACGAGACCGGCATTCATGACCACGCAGCTGCACAAGAGCAGGCTAGGAGGTTTCTGCAACAACGGAATGCTCACCACATCAGCTCCCCGGCCATGGGGGCATTACTGCAGCAACAGCTTAAGGAGGCCTACCCCTCCAATCGGCTTGTCATTTTGCAAGAGCTTTGCCAGCATGCTTTAGCTACTGCCGAAACAGTTGAGGATATTCAAGCCGCCCGCAAAATGTTTGAACAGCTGCTCCCCCTGCTGCCGGAGAAGGAGGCCGCCGATACCCGGCATTTCATCAACACCTATTTTTCAGACCCGGCAGCACTTCTTCAAATGCTGAAATCAAACAGCCCCGGGTAGACTACCGCGTTTCTTACTGTATTTACAAATTATCATCTTGCGGAGGAAAGTGATACTACCGCCCCCGCCGGCTGAGCATTGTCTCGCCTATACAGTTTTAATAAGGGGCACCAGCGTAATTCTACATTTATCCTCTTTACATCCTCCATCTGAGAAGAGTCCTACTCAACAGAGTTGCAAAACTCTTTTTGAATGAGATGTCAAGCATAAACATCGAAAAATGTGCTGATATTCAAAAAATTATATAATTGACACAACCTTACGCACATATATAAACTATTTTCTGTTTTTACTTACACATTGAAGCGAATGCTTGAAGTCCATATGGTAAAGAGTAAATCTCATTCAAAATGAGATATACATAACGGACGGCGAACACAACAACCGCATAAATCACTCAACTTCAACAAAAAAATGAAAACAAGATTTTCTAAAACTTTACTTACAATGCTTTCATGCATACTCATCCACCACGTGTATGCTGACGTTCAACCCGACTATACACTCCCCCAACCGGAGGAAGGAAATGACACCATAAAATTAGTTTCTGACTCTAACAGTCCGAACACGTATAGTGCTACGGTAAAAGACGGTGAATACACAGCAACAGTAACAGACAACGTGGTACTAAATACTACACTTTATGTTAGAGAGGGTACCATAGAAATCGGCAATGGCACAGGAGAAAACAATACAGCGCACACTCTTAATATTAATGGACCGGCGGGTAGTAATCGTGTGGGAATCAGCATAGCAGGAAAAAACGCCAACGTGAAGGTTAATAACGGAACCTTAATTGCCAACAGCTCTTACTACTTTAACACCATAGGTAGTTGCGACGGAAACGGTACTCTAACCGCAGAAAACGGGTCCTATATCAAGTTTGGAGGAGCTTCACATGTTATCATCGGTGAAAGTACAGATACAGATAATGAGTATGTGTACGGCAACTTCACAACGGAATCACCGGAAAGCTCAACCCGTTACCAAGGAATACACAATACAGCCGCAAATGGCAGTGGTGCAGAATTCGGTAGAGGAGAGATCAATATTAAAAGCAAATCAGTACTTGATATCGGCATGAATTTTTACATGAGTGAAGGTTCTCTTAATATTGATGATTCCACGGCAACCATTGGAGGTCTTATTGCCAATAGAGCCTTAATCAACCTTAATAATAACAGCACTGCCGACATAAACTTGGCAAATAACGCAAAACTTTACGTTCAAACAAAAGAATTCACAACAAATTACGGCAACAATTCTACAACAAATATCAATATTAGCGATAATTCTGAAATAATTTTCAGAGAAACCACGGCTGACCATCCGGAAGTTGTAGGCAATCAATCTGAAGATGTATATGTATACCTCGGCAGATATGGTGCCAACAGCAAAACAGAAATTAATGTTACAAGTGGCAGCAAATTAACTTTTGAAACAAGCCATGTATCACTTGGGAAATCCGGTACAAATAGTGGCAGCACGGCAAGTATTCACATTGATACAGAATCAGAAATGGCGACTGCCGGTATGATTATTAATGACACCGGCAAATTAACCAATGAAGGGACTATATCTGATAATGGAGCATCATATGATTTAATCAACATCATTGGTCAAGGGCAACTCATTAACAGTGGAGAAATAGATGGTGTAGTGACATCAAACAGCGGAAGCATAACAGCCTTAGACGGAGCTACCTTTAAAGGAATAGATTTATATGGGGGCTCTCTCAAAATTGAAGGGAATGTAACAATGAACGAATGGCTATACTCAGATTCAGCAAAAATTGTTTTCTCTCTCGACGGTAGTATTAACATGCAAGAATACGCATGTGATTTATATGACACAGAGCTGTTCCTTAATATCGACGGCATCGTCAGTGACTCTACAATAATTGATAAGAATGATTTCTTTACAAATTTATCAGATACAACAATAGACGATTCTGTAACCATTACACTTGTAGGAACAAACGGGAGCACGTCCGTACGATACCTCAACAACATTAATAAAGGCATTCCGGAACCAACAACTGCCACGCTGAGCTTACTTGCATTAGTTACGTTAAGTATGCGTCGCCGTCGCCGACAGGAAATCCAAAAGACCTATTAATTAACAATTATTATTATTGTTTTCTGCCTCAAAAAACATCTACCTTGGTGTAGTCAAAAACAGAAACGAACATTAATTTTTGAAGCAGGGGCATAAGCCTTTGCAGATAAAGTAAAACAGATCCCCCCATGCGCATGCTTGAAGGGGATTTATTTTATCCGTACTTAGCAAAAATTCCGCGGCTATCACTACTCCTCACCTTTACTACGTTATAGCGATAACAGGAGCAACAAACTGCTAATTTGAGCTCGCCGAATATCAACATCCTACGGGAGGGGAATATATTACTTCGGCAATAATAGATGGAGGCCTAGCGTCTAGTGTCCGACAAATAAATAGACTGTTTTGTGTCCGTATGCGAGCCGAATTATTGAGCCCCGGCGAGGGGCTCTGATTTCGGCGGGCATCCGCCCGCAAGGCATCCCTACAAATTGCCATTTGTCGAGTTTTTAGAGGTCCTCAATTTGTAGGTCTGACTAATTACCGAACGTTATACTAGATAGGGCCAAATGACAATTTGAGGGGCAACCTGCATGCAGCAGACGAGCGGTATGTTATGAGTCTCGCCAACGGCGAGGAGAAAGCATAACAGTCAAGGCTAGCCACGCAGCTATCGGTCTCCTCACGATGTTCGTCGGGCACCGATTCATTGATTTACAACACCCGGAGTAGCGTCGCTGACGCGACTTGCTCAGGGCTACCGGGCTACCGCCCTGCCGGTGGGCGGGGCTCTTTGAAATTAGGCTCGCTAACGCTCGCAGAATCTCCTCGGTACACACCAATTTACATGGATGCCGCCCCAACGTTCGAAAACGCAACCAACTTTAATTGTCAAAACAATAACATTGGCAGATTGATCATTAATCAGCCCAAGAGAGCACCACCTTACCGGATTTACCGGAGTTCATGACATTGAAGCCCTCTTCAAAGTCCGTATAATGCATACGGTGCGTGATGATGGGGGAGACATCCAACCCGGAGCGCAGCATGGCATCCATCTTTTGCCAGGTGGAGTACATCTCGCGACCGTAAATACCCTTCATCTTAAGGCCCTTCCATACAAAGGTATTCCAGTCGATACCAGAGCCACCGGGCTGAATACCCAACAGGGAGATATTGGCACCATAGGCAGAGTGGTTAATAATATCCTTAAGGCAGGCAGGGGCACCGCTCATCTCAAGGCATACGCCATAGCCCTCATCAATGCCCAAATCCTCACGGGCTGCAGCAATGGAGTCACCACCAATCACATTCACCGTGCGGTCAGCCCCCATAGTCTTGGCTAAGTCGAGCTTGTAATCGCTCACATCTGTAATGGTAACGGTGCGGGCACCTGCCTTTTTACATACGGCAGCAGCCATAGAGCCGATGAGGCCGGCACCGGTGATGAGGACATCCTCACCCACCAAATCCCAAGAAAGGGCAGTATGCGTAGCATTACCCAAGGGGTCAAGAATGGAGGCAATCTCCATGGGCATATCCTTGTGAATACGGATGACATTAGATTGGGGGATGGAAAGGTACTCTGCAAAGCAACCCGGGCGGTTCACGCCAACACCCATGGTATTGGGGCAAAGGTGGAACATGCCACGGCGGCAGTTACGGCAATGCCCACATACAATGTGCCCCTCGCCGGAGACGACCTCGCCGGGCTTAAACTCCGTCACGGCGGAACCCACGCGCTCAATCACACCACAGAACTCATGACCCACATGCATACCGACGGGAATGGTCTGCTGTGCCCAGGCATCCCAGTTCCAGATGTGTAAATCCGTACCGCAAATGGCTGTGCGATAAATCTTTATGAGAACATCATTAGGGCCGACTTCAGGCATTGGCACCTCCATCAGTTCGAGCCCTTTATCAGCCTTGGTTTTGACGAGCGCTTTCATGGGCGAAAATACTACTCCTCTCCCCCCGAATTAGCAAGCCTAATCTTGATTAATTACGGCATATTTTATGCACAAGCGGGCACGATAAAACGCAAAACGGGCGATTTTTTCTTGCACGTAAGCACGGGGTATGCTAGATTATAAGGCGCATGGGAGCATTTGCACATCGGTTACGGCTGGGATGGAAAGGAATCCGCAATTTTATCTCGCAGGGAATGGTGGATCCCCTGCCCGTGCGGCACGCATTGAAAGGCTATACCCCCACCAAAGCGGGGCGAGACATGAAGGCCGCGCTGGATGTTGCCTTGGTTGGCTTACCACAGGGCATGGCCTTTGCCGCCATGGCCGGGCTTGACAGCATATACGGCATCATGGCAGCAACGGTTGGCACCTTCATTGCGCCCCTATTTACACGTTGCAGTTTAACGGTGAGTGGGCCCAGCAACGCCACGGCGTTCATGTTAGCCAGCTTTTTCCTGGCATCCTCCCCGCATATACAGGCGCACCCGGGTATTTTTGTACCATTGATTGTTTTCTTGGCGGGTGTCACCTGTGTGATAGGGGCTTTCGTAAAAGCAACGGAGATGCTGCAATTCGTAAGCCGCAGTGTGTTGGTGGGTTATATTACGGGGGCTGCCACACTCATCATTGCCTCTCAACTGCGTTATGTGCTGGGTATAAATGATGTAAATGCCGGCAGCTCATTCTTTACCATGAGTGCGGCTATTCTGAACAACTTACACATGGTGCAATGGCAACCCATTGTGCTGGGCGTGCTGTCGTTCCTGATGTTCATACCGCTCAAAAAACATTTTAAATTTTTGCCCACCTTTGCCATCATTCTGCTGACCATGAGCATACTCAATGCGCTACTGTGTATGCCGTGGGCGGGTGCCGCATTTACGGATGTACGCATGCTCAAAGACTTCACCATGAGCGACCTCACCTGCCGCCCGCCGGATATCACCGCCATTGCCGGCAACTTTGCAGAGCTGTTTCCCGTTGTCATCGGTATTGCCTTCCTCTCCACCCTGGAGCAAACCGTGATGAGCAAAACCATATCTGCCAAAACGGGAGAAGCCGTCAACCTGAACCAAGACACCTTTGCCGTAGGCATGGCCAACATAGGCTCAGCTTTCACCACATCCTTGCCCTGCTCGGCATCGCTCACGCGCTCCATGCTCAATTACACGGCCGGGGCGGCATCCCGCTTTTCGGGAATATACTGTGGGTTAATGTGCTTGGGTATCACCTTCGTGCTGGCAAGTTTTCCGCTCATTTCCAAAATACCGCACAGTGTACTGGCAGCATTGGTGCTGGCAAACGCTGTATCATTGTATGACCGCAAGCTGCTGCGTATCTGCTTTCGCTCCACCCCGGGGGATGCCGCCGTGCTCATCATCACCTTTATAGCAGCCCTGTTACTGCCGTTACATGTGGCCATATTCGTGGGTGTTATCATCTCCGTATCCATTTTCTTGCGCAAGGCCTCCAAGCCCGAGCTGGTGGAGTACACTTTTGACGACAAAGGCACCCTGCTGGAGGTCAATGAAAACGCCACCCGCCTGCCGCAAATTTCTATCGTACACGTGGAGGGCGACCTCTTCTTCGGCGCGGCAGATTTGTTCCGCAAACAGGTAGCCCGCATTGCAGAGGATCCCTCACTGGCGGTCATTGTTCTGCGCATGCGCAATGCCCGCAATTTGGACGCTACCTCCGTATGTGCGCTGGAGGAGCTCATCAAGTTCACGCGTGAAAAAGGGCGCCACCTCATTATCTCCGGCGCGGGCCGAGAGGTATACAGAATCCTTAAAAAGAGCGGTGTACTGCGCGTGCTGCAAGAATCTTGTGCCGAGGGTGAGAGCAACATCTTCCTCTTTGAGCCGAAAAATCCCAACATCTCCACCCGCTACGCTCTTAAACGTGCGCAAAAACTACTGGGGTCTCAGCAGGCAGATATCTCCATTTACACCACAGAAACGGCAAAACCGGCATAAGCTTACATGCAAGCAGAGCAGTATCAGGATTTTGCACAGACCTTGGCAGATTGGTTTACCGCCAACGGGCGAGATTACCCCTGGCGCAGAACCACGGACCCTTGGGCTATTTTGGTGAGCGAAATCATGCTGCAACAAACCACCATACCCACCGTATTGGGCCGCTATGAGGCGTGGTTGCAACAGTTTCCCACAGCGGCTCACCTGGCAGCGGCAGATGAACAAACAGCCCTGCGCTCTTGGGAGGGGCTGGGCTATTACCGCCGAGTGCGCGCTTTGCGTGCTGCCGCCATAGCCATTACAGAGCAACACGGGGGCGTGTTTCCCGCAGATGAAGCCGCCATACGCGCCCTGCCCGGTATCGGAGACTATACCGTTGGTGCCATTTTAAGCTTTGCCTACAATCACCCTGCCCCCTTGGTGGATGCCAACGTATCCCGCGTATTTGCAAGGGTATTTAATGACGCCACCCCCATAGACTCCCCCGCAGGGCGCAAAAAACATTGGCAGTTAGCAGCAGAACTGGTACACACTACCAACCCGAGGGCCTACAACTCTGCCCTGATGGAGCTGGGCCAAACCATCTGCACAACCGGTGAGCCCACGTGCCTGCTTTGCCCCATACGCCGCTTTTGCACAGCAACAGCCCCTGCATCACTCCCCGTCAAATTACCTAAAAAAGAGGTACTGCATACAGAGCACCACGACGTATGGTGCCTAACAGCAAACGGGCTTTTAATGGAAAAGCAAGCAGACGGCAAACGCCACGAAGGCATGTACCGCCTCCCCCAACGCCCTAAAGCTCACCTAGTGGGGTTACCCCTGCTTTCCACTCAAAAATACAGTGTCACCCGTTACAAGGTTACCCGCTATCTCTACGAGGCACCTTCTGCCCAACCGCAGGGAGAAGAGGTATTTATACCCCCCGCAGCCCTCGCCGCCACCCCAATGGCCTCCCCGGACAGAAAATTGATCAATAGCCTGTTAAAAAATACAACAGAGGGGACCTCGAAAAACTCGCCAAATGGCAATTTGTAGGGGATACCCTGCGGACGAATGCCCGCCGAAATCAGAGCCCCGGCGAGGGGCGATATATGGTAGCCCGGCGGTGGAGCCGCGTCAGCGGCG
>SUVJ01000050.1 GCA_015062045.1 Akkermansiaceae bacterium | reverse complement strand
GGCGGCATGGCAATTGCAGCCCTTGGGTCAGACACCGGCGGCTCCATCCGCCAGCCGGCCTCTCACTGTGGCATCGTGGGCATGAAACCCACCTATGGTCGTATCTCCCGCTATGGCTTGGTAGCCTTCGCTTCCTCGCTGGATCAAATCGGCCCGCTCACACAAAATGTGGAAGACGCAGCCCTGCTCCTCAACGCCCTGTGCGGGCATGATGCCAAGGACTCCACCTCATCCACCCACGCTACAGAGGATTTCACCGCCAAGCTCGGGCAAAGCATTGCCGGGGTGCGCATCGGGTTACCCAAAGAGTACCTCAGCAGCGGCAACTCCCCGCAGGTAACCGCCGCCATTAATCTGGCCGTTCAAAAACTCACCGAGCTTGGGGCAGAAATTGTGGAGGTCTCCCTGCCCCACTCAGAGGCCGTTGTAGCAGCCTATTATATTATAGCCTGTGCAGAGGCCTCCAGCAACCTCTCCCGTTTCGACGGCATCCGCTACGGCTACCGCGCAGAAAACACCAACGGGTTGGATGACCTCTACAGCCGCTCCCGTGCAGAGGGCTTCGGCGCAGAAGTCAAACGCCGCATCATCCTCGGCACCTATGTGCTCTCCAGCGGTTTCTATGATGCCTACTACGCCAAAGCCCAAAAAGTGCGTGCCCTGGTAGCGCAGGATTTTGCCAATGCCTTTGATAAGGTGGACTTCATCCTCGGCCCCGTGGCCCCCACGGCAGCCCCCCTGCTCCACGACACAAACATGAGCCCCCTGCAAGTGTACTTGGCAGATATTTACACCATCCCCGCCAACTTGGCCGGCTTACCCGGTATCTCCATACCCACACCGCAAGAGGGAGCCCTGCCCGTCGGCATCCAGCTGCTCGGCAAACACTTTGCAGAGGCAGACCTGCTGCGCGTAGCCTCCGCCTTGGAAACCGCCCTGTCATGACCCCCGTCTACCTCAGCATCGCCGGTTCTGACTGCTCTGCAGGTGCAGGCTTGCAGGCAGACCTCAAAGCCGGGTTTGCCTTGGGGTGTTACCCCCTAACCGCAGTCACCTGCGTGGTGAGCGAGGTACCCGGCAAGGTGGAGGGCATTGTAGCCATGGAGCCACAATTCGTGGCAGACCAAGTGCGCATTTGCCTGCAAAACTTCCCCGTGGCAGCCATCAAAACAGGCATGCTTTACAGCCCGGAGATTGTGCAAGCCGTCACAACCGTGCTGGCGGGCTATAACGGTCCCCTTGTGGTGGACCCCGTCATGATAGCCACCGCAGGCGAGGCGCTCATGCTGCAAGCAGCCATCAGCGTGTATGAGCAAAACCTCATGCCACGCACCACCCTGCTCACCCCTAATCTGGATGAGCTCATCAAGCTGCTCGGCACAACACAGCCCATCTCCACGGCGGATGACCTGCAACAAGCCGCCCTGCAACTCACCCGCCGCTACAACTGCGCCGTACTGGCCAAAGGCGGGCACCTGGGTGGCAACACCTGCACGGATATTTTGGTGCAAAAAGACGGTACCACCCACAGCTGGGCTCACCCGCGCACCCTCGGCATCTCCACCCACGGCACAGGCTGCACCCTTTCCTCTGCCATTGCCGCGCATTTAGCGCACGGGCACGACTTAGTGCAAGCCGTAGAGCTCTCCCTGCAATACATCACCCGCGCCATAGCCTCCTCCCACAAACTCGGCGAGCTTTGGGCAGTAAACCACCATGGGGAATAAACGCGGGGCTCTGCGCACTCGCTCATTAATTTACTTTTCCACCTTAAGCACAGCGCGGCCGGCGGCCGCCATCATGGCCTGTTGTGTGCCGGAGGTCACGATGAGAGATTGCGGGGAGATAGCCCCCTGCACCACAATATTCTCCCCTTGCAAAGCTCCCGTAGTGACGGGCACCATACTCACTTTACTTGCGGAATCCAAGCTAAGCACAAATTGCTGACCCTGCTCGGAGACAATGGCAGCCTGCGGCACCAGCAAGGCATCTTTCAACTCAGCCACGGCAGCGCGTACTGTTACATACATACCCGGGCGCAACAGGGCTTGCGGGTTCTCCAGCAAAGCATCCATCTGCAACGTGCCCATGGTGGAAGACACCTCATTATCCACCCCGGTAATGCGGGCAGAATACGGGTATACAGAGCCATTGGCCGTTTGAACCTGCACCTCTGCCCCGGGGCGCAAGGTACCATTTACGCCACCCTGGTTAAGCCAATCCTGCTCGCTGATGCTGAAGCTAACCCTGATGGGCTGCACACTGCTCACCGTCACCATCGGCGCACCACCCGGGGATACAAAACTGCCTACATCCGCCCGCGCAAACCCGGCTATTCCGCTCAAGGGGGAGCGCAAGGTACAGTACTCCACATTAGATTTTGCCTGCGCCACCGCTGCACGGGCAGCCTGTAAAGCAGCCTGTGCAGCCTCCGCTTTGCGCTGCGCCTCTGTAAACGTTTGGCGGGCAACAGAGCCATCCTTAACCAGCGGGCGGTAATACTCCACATTTTGCTCAGCCTCCTGCGCGTTGGCCGCTGCCTGAGCCTCCTGCTGTTGCGCTTGCTGCAAAGCCTCCGCATACAACGTATCATCCAGCTTATAAATCACCTGCCCTTTTTCAAGCGTCTGCCCATTGGTAAACAAACGCTCCAGCACATAGCCCTCCACACGCGGCAACACCTCGGCAGCTACATCGGCCTCCAAGTGACCAATCCATTCTCGGTACACCGTAACATTACCCACAGTGGGGTGCCCGGCCGTAACCGTATACACGGGTAAAGCCTCTGCAGCCGGGGCTACATCACGCTTGCACGCACTCATCCCAAGTGTACTCACCAATAAAAGCATTACAAATCGCCTCATGCAGTACAGACACTCCATGGCATGAACCCTTCAAAAACAAGTGGCTTTTGATACTTGCGGAACCGCCCCGCGTTTGATACAATACTGCGCGTATGAGCCAAACCGCACTGCCAGCCCCCCCACACCACCTGCCATGGTTGCCGGTGTTGCTGTGCGTGCTCTTGGCTGCCTGGGGGCTGGGGTGGAGCGCCATACGCATTGCCACAGAGGGCGTAGGCGTGCTGGGGGTAAATAATGCCGTACCTTGGGGGTGGGATATCGTGCTCTTCGTTTTTTGGATTGGTCTGGGGCATGCAGGCACGCTCATATCCGCCATACTATTACTGAGTGGCAAACATTGGCGGTGCAGCATTGCCCGGCAGGCAGAGTTGATGACCCTGTGTGCCGTATGCACGGCCGCCGTTTTTCCGCTGGTGCATGTAGGGCGGGCGTGGATGCTGTGGCAAATGGCTCCCCTGCCTCTGCCCGGCGGCGTGTGGCCGGAGCTGGCTTCTGCCCTGGTGTGGGATGCCGCCGCCATCTCCTCCTACCTGCTGCTCAGCATCCTCTTTTTCTGCATGGGTATAAGGGGGGAGCACCCCCGGCAAGCTCAATACCGCAGGCTTTGGGCACACAGTTGCCTGCTGATGGCGGGTATCCTCACCCCATTGGTTGTCATGGTACACAGCATTGTAGGCAGTGATTTTGCCCTCACCCTGCGTTGGCAAAGCGTCATCATACCGCCGTATTTTGTATGCGGGGCATTGTTGTCCGGCATGGCAGCCGTGCAACTCATCGCTTTGTGCACGGGGTGCCGCATCGGCGTCATTGCTAAAATGGCACAGCTCACAGCGGCACTGGGCGGGGCAATGGGGGTGTTTTACTGTTATGAACTGCTCGCCGAGCCTTCTCTATGGGGCAACACCTATGCCACCATGCTCATATTCAACACCATAATTCCCTTAGCTGTACTAAGCATCCGTAAAATGCGCTTCAACCGTTTGGCGGTTGGGGCTGTCAGCCTGGGCATCCTTTGGGGCATGTGGCAAGAGCGCGTACATATCATTATAGAACGCTCCATCAAGCTTACAAACGGGACATACACCCCCAGCGGGGTCGACATAGCCATGGCGGCGGGCAGCATAGGGCTTTTCCTGGCCCTCTTCTTCTGTATAAAATCTCAATTACCGCAAGAGAGCCTCGACCCGCGGCGCTACCTGACCACGCCTCCCCCCACCACCCCGCGCAAGGCAGCCATTATCGGCAGCGGCACACTTGTACTCACCGCCGCCCTTTGGGCAGCCGCCACACAATGGGCAGACACCGCAGGTGCCGCAGGCAGCAGCCCCCGTGGGGTACTTTATTACATACCGGCATTACTCGTCCTCGGGCTGTTAGGGGCAGGGCTGGGTGTCTTTATCAACTATATCAAAAACACCCGCAAGTCATGAGAAAAGCTCTTACCATTGTTGCGTTAGCACTCATACTACTGCTGAGCATACTGTTGGTGTTGCAATTTACCGGCACACGGCAAGAGCCCGTGCAGCTGGTACAAGACATGGCATTTGCCCCCACCCACCGGCAGCAAGCCCCGCCCGCAGGGGTTGTACCGTTCGGGGAGCCTCGCCCGCCTCTCGCCGCAGACCGCCTTTTTCTCTATCACTGTGCCGCTTGCCATGACAACAACGGCACGGGGCAAAGCTATGTTGCCGCCTACAACGGCATGCCCACGGTCGGCAACCTCAGCACTCTCAACAAAACACCTGCGGAGCTCAAACACTCCCTCCTGCACGGGCGCGGGGCCATGCCCGCATTCCGTAACCGCCTCAACAATCAAGAGGCAGACTCCCTCATACCATACATCCTCAACCATATACAAAACAAATGAAACGAGCTTTTCTGGTATTATTACTATTGGTGGCCTTGCTGGCCTCCACCGCCATACAACATGTCCTGAGCAGCACCCCGTTTACAAGCGGTAAAATGTTGGGCATTGTCCCCCTTACAGACATGGTGTTTGCCCTGCCTGCGGGTATTTTCGCGGCAGGCATCATAGGCATTATGCTGGGTGTGGGGGCAGAGTTTTGGCGCGCTGTGCTGCCCATTTGCGGGGCAGATTGGGTACCCACACACCGCCTCACCGCCTTGGCAGATGCCGGTTTGTGGTGCGGCTGGGTTATCGCCGGCACCTGCTATGCCGCGCTCCCCTGCATTTACCCGTGGATCAGCACCATGGGGGGCCACACACTTTATACCGCTGAGAACTACCGCATGCTCATGTTGATAGGCTTGGGCACCATGATTGCCGTAAGGCTCTTCAACACCTTTTTACCCCGCAAACACGGTTTATGGGCCACGCTGATGAGCGCCGCCGTAGGCTTGGGTGCCGGGCAATTTTGGTGGAACGGGCTCCCCGTAGACTTTTTAGCCCTGTCACTCCTGTTGCCGGTTTGCACCCTACTGTGCCTGCACCGCAGCAGCACAGACACCCCCTTTACCTGGCTCGGCATCTTAGCTGCCGCCATAGCATTATATGCCACCGGGTTCTCGCAGCTCATCGTCAGCTACCCCACGGGGCCAATAGACCAAAGCACAGGCTGGCTCACCCTTAAGTTCACCGCCAACAGCCTGCTGCTTGCCACCTTGGTAATGCTGTTAATACGCCCCCTGCGGCGCAATATATGTGCACGCTGCACGGCGGGCGGGCTCGGCATCCTCTCCGTATTGCTTTACAACTGGTATGCCATTGCCTCCCCCCTGGATGCCGCTTTAATAGGCACCCTGCCCACCACACCCGCCGCCACAGTATACGGCATAACACTTCTTTGCACGGCGGGGCTGCTCATTTTGCGGCTACTCTGCCACCGCCACCGCAAAGAAAATCAGTAATTTTTATCACTCCCGCGCATTCTGTGGTTGCATTCTGCCATAAAAAAAGATAGAATAGGTGCAGTAGCTTAACACCATCTCTCTTTTTTTTATGGCAGATCCAAAACTTAAAACTGTTTCCCCCGCCGGGGCTCCCCGCCGTGTACTCCTTAACACCGGTGCCGTTCCCACTCGTCGTGTCACCCTCAAGGGCGCAGATGGCCGCTCCATCGCCCCGAAATCTCCGGCTCCCGCCGCGGCCCCTACACCCGCGCCTGCTCAAGAGCCCGTGGTTGCACCGGAACCCGCTGTAGATGAAGCAGCTCTCCTCGCTCAACAGGAATACGAGCGCCAAATGGAAGAATATAACCGCCAGATGGAGGAATACAACCGCCAAATGGCAGAGTATGAGGCTCAACAAAAAGCGGAAGCTGAGGCCGCTGCCGCCGCAGAGGCCGAGGCACGCGCCAAAGCAGAGGCAGAAGCTGCCGCCCGTGCAAAGGCAGAGGCAGAGGCTGCAGCCGCGGCAGCAAAGCAAGAGGAAACAGCCACCCTTGTAGAAGCCCCCACCCCCATTGCCGTACCCAAGCCGGTAGCAGGGCCCAAACTCAGCGTTGCTAAACCCGCAGGTGCCAAACCCGCCGCAGGTGCACCCAAGCTTGGCATTGCTAAGCCCGCAGCCGCCAAACCGACAGCCGGGGCGCCCAAGCTCGGCGTTGCTAAGCCCGCAACCGCCAAGCCGGCAGCCGGTGTGCCCAAGCTCGGCGTTGCCAAACCCGCAGCTAAACCCGCCCCCACCGCCGGCACGGCACTGCCCCCCGGCACACCGCCGCCCCCTGCCCCCATAGAAGAGCCCGCTGCCGAATACGAGCAAGAGGCCCCGCAGATGACGGATGCTGAGATCGAACAGCAGAACGCCTACTACGAGCTGCTGCAGGCAGAGGCCAACAAGACCCCCTTCCACAAGAAACCCATTTTCTTCGTGGCGTGCGGCGTACTCTTGGTGGGTGCCATTGCAGCCATCCTTACCGTACAATCCTCTGAAGATGCCGTGGCAGCCATCGAAGCCAAGCGCAAAGCTGCAGCCTCCGTGCTCAACCGCGCCATTGAAATCAATCAAAAAGAAGTCTTCACGATGGAGGATGCCAAGGCTAAGGGTGTCAACATCAAATGCAGCAAGCAAGATGCAGAGCTACTGCTGCATGTTATCATCAACCACGATGAGAGAGATGAAAACGGCCTGTGCTGGGGACCGGACACCGTAGGCACCGCCATGAACGCCTGCGTATTGCTCGGCATTGCCTCTGAGCAAAGTGCAGACATCTGCAACATGGTATTCAAAACCTTGGCAGACAACGCCACCAAGATGCACCCCGAACTACTTGATGAGCTGCTGGACCGCCTCACCAAAACCAATATCAAAGGCTTGAACAAGAAACTCAACGCACTTGCCAAGCCGCTCAACCCCAAGGACGACGCCTCTGTACTCACCGTTATCTGGACCTATAAAGAGCGTCTCGCCACCAAAAAGGACGTAGACAAAGTGCTTGACATCATTAAACTCAAAGACGTTGACGCTGACCTCAACAACGCCATGCGCGCCTACATGCTCTCCCTATTCAAGAAGATGGACAAGATGGAGGATAGGCAGGCCATCGGTAAACAAATTTGGGATATTGTCAAGGATGATGAAGATAAACTCGGCACCCAAAACATCATGCGCATGCTCGCGTTCTCCTGCACCCCCGAGGCTCTGGAGTACTACAAGGGCAAAATGGCAGATACCAAAAACTGGAAGAAATACGGCTACTTCATCGGCAACTGGCAGGAGGACGAGATTGCAGCCTACATCAATAAAGAGCTGGCACCCATGTGTGGCGATGATGAAAAACTGTCCAACACTGTAGACAGCATGCTCATGAAAGTGCTCACACAAGACCGCCCTCGCAGTGTAGAAGATGCCAAAGCTCTGCTTAACTTGGCATACGATGATTTCTGGACCGACACCTCCGGCATGCAAGATGCGCTCATCAAACTGGATGAAAATCCTGACGATGCCACCCTGCAGGCAGAGTACGACAAGCTCGACCGCGTATTCAGACAAAAAGAGAAAGTCATCAAGAACTTGGCTAACTGTAAGGAATACCATGACTGGATTGATGCCATCCTCAACGACATTGAAGCAGAGTGCAATAAAACCCACAACAGCCAACGCCACAACAAGCTCGCGGCTCAGGTAGAACGCGTTCGCAATGAGATTAAGGAAAACGAGCTCAAAAACGCCTCCTCCACCGCCAAACATGCCAAGCGCATGGAGCTGGAGGACTAAAGATCTCTCTCTCATCCACCCTTCCTTCCATTCACGGCCGCTTTGCCCGGGGCAAAGCGGCCGTTTTATACCATCTCCCCCATTGTCGGCGGCAAAAATACACTATCATGTCAGAAAAAATATCACTTTATACTTGCAAATCCTGATTTTTACTGTAAAATCCCCTCGTCATCACCATGACATCGAGCTGTAGCGCAGTCTGGTAGCGCGCTTCGTTCGGGACGAAGAGGTCGCAGGTTCGAATCCTGTCAGCTCGACTCAATTTGTATTTCGGGGTGCCGCCCACCAAGCGGCAGCTGAATCGGAATCCGGCGCACGCTTGGCGCGGCTCCAGCACACGGCACCCGGCCCGGTGCATTTCCTCCCTTGATATAGGGAAAGCAAAATGAACGCAAAGGGCCGATACCCCCCCGGAAACAACAGGGGTAAAGCGCGCCCATGCAACACATGTACCGCGGTTGCCATACGCGCACACAACCCCACCCCCCGAGAGAGCTTTTTCCTATATCTCACACCACATACCACAATAAGACTATGTCCGGTCACAACAAATGGTCCAAAATTAAGTTCACGAAGGCAGCTGCCGACGCGAAAAAAGGCAAAATCTTTGCCCGTTACTCTCACGAAATCACACTTGCAGCCAAGAGCGGCGGTGGAGATGTAGATACCAACCCCCGCCTGCGTGCCGCCATTGAAGGAGCCAAGGCGGCCTCCATGCCCAAAGACAACATTGACCGCGCCGTCAAAAAAGGCACCGGCGAGCTCCAGGGCGAAACCATTCAGGAGGTCACTTACGAGGGCTACGGCCCCGCCGGCACAGCCTTCATTGTTGAGGTTGCCACAGATAACACCAACCGCTGCTCCTCCGAGATTCGCACCATTTTCTCCAAAAACGGCGGCAACATGGGCACCCCCGGATCCGTTGCTTACCAGTTCGACCGCAAGGGGCAAGTAACCATCAACGCCCCCGAGCTTGATGAAGATACCGCCATGGAGCTTGCCATGGATTGCGGTGCAGATGAGTTTGAGGAGGGCGAGAACGAGGGTGAGTGGGCCTTCATTTGCGGCCCCACGGACCTCAGCGCCGTGTCCGAGGCACTCACCGCAGCCGGTCGCAACGTTACCGGCATGAAGCTGGTGTCCATTGCACAAAACCCCACGGATATTACGGACGTTGCCACGGCACAAAAAATCATGCGCCTTTTCGAGCGTTTGGATGACTACGATGACACCATGAACGTGTTCTCCAACTTCGAAATTGACGACTCCATATTGGAGCAGCTCTGAAAACTGCTCCACACACAGGAGCCCGCAGTACTCCTTATAAGGCGGGCGGTTACCTCTTTTTGATTATACACCGCCCGCCACCGTTTTTTCCTCTTCCGTATTATTATTTGTTACGCCCCCACGCACCATGAGCCACATGAGTGATAACGATTCCACCCCGTATACGCCGCGCCCGCGCATGCAGCGCCGCACATACCCCGGTTCGGCCCGCTTCAATTCCGACAACCGAGACTATTACAGCGACCGCCCGCAATCCATGCAACGCCATACCAACCGCTTTGAGCGCAACGGCAACAACAACAACGGCTACAACCACGGCAATAACTATAATAATAACGACAATAATTACCACAACAACGGCCCGCGCCATTACAACAATTACAATAAACCCAAACCGACCGCACCGCGCAAAAGAACTTTCGTAAAACCCAAACCCATCCCCAAAACAGGCCGAGCCTATGTACCCGTGGGAGAGCCGGAGGAGCTCACAGGCCTGCTGGAGATTACAGCCAAGGGGTTTGGCTTTATACGCACGGCAGCCAACAACTGGGCTCCCTCTGATGAGGCCGTATACGTGCCGGCAGATTTGATAGCCACCCACAAACTGCGCCCCTACGTGCAGGTTACCGGCATGGCACAGCGTTACGAGCGCGGTCACCAGCTCACCACCGTTACCGCCGTAAACGGCATGCCGCCCGAGGTGGCGGCAGATGCCCCCCATTTTGACGACCTCAAAGCCGTTAACCCGGATCACCGACTCGTCTTTGAAACCTCCCCCACCCGCTATACCACCCGCACGCTGGATTTGGTTGCCCCCGTGGCACGCGGCCAACGCGGCCTCATTGTAGCACCGCCCCGCACCGGCAAAACCACCCTGCTTATGCACATTGCCCAAGCCGCACTGCGCAACTATGCAGAGGAGCTGCACCTCATGGTACTGCTGGTGGATGAGCGCCCCGAGGAGGTAACGGAGTTTCGCCGCGCCCTGCCCGAGGCAGAGATTTTTGCCTCCAGCAATGACAGCGGGGTGAAAGAGCACTGCCGCATCTCAGAGATGTGCATTGAGCGTGCCAAGCGCCTGGTAGAAAACGGCAAACACGTGCTCATCCTCATGGACTCCATCACCCGCCTTGCCCGCGCCTACAACAATGCAGAGCGCGGCAGCGGCCGCACCATGAGCGGCGGTATAGACGCCAAAGCCCTCGAAACCCCGCGCAGACTCTTTGCCGCAGCCCGCAACACCCGCACCGCAGGCTCCCTCACCATACTGGCCACCGCCCTCATTGAAACCAACTCCCGTATGGATGAGCTCATTTTCCAAGAGTTCAAGGGCACCGGCAACATGGAGCTTGTACTCAACCGCCGCATTGCAGAGATGTATATCTACCCCGCCGTAGATATTCTGCGCAGCGGCACCCGCAGAGAGGAGCTCATTCTCCCCGAGTGGCAAAAGGAGAAAATCCACATCATACGCCGTGCCCTCGCCGGCCACCGCCCGCCCGAGGCTATGGAGCGCCTGCTCTTCTTCCTCAAGAAATTCTCCACCAATTCTCAAATGCTCATGGGCATCAAATCTCGCAGCTAAACGCTGCGAGATTTTGATTTCTTGCTGTAGCCCCAATCACCCCATGATAGATGACATTCTGCAAGAATTAGTGGAAAGCTTACTCAGCTTCGACGCCCCCAAAAAACTCTCCGTCTCTGCTCAAGAGGCACTGCAGCGCCGTATCTCCCCCTACAAAAACATTGCCGGGGCCATGGTGCTGCTCTACCTGCTATTCCTCATCGCTCTTTTATTTTGGGTTATCTGCATGCCCTGCCCGCCATACCCGTGGGGAAACGCTGCCGCCGGCAGCTTTGCCTTTTACATGCTGGCAGCCACACTCGGTATCGGCCTGATTAATGCAACCGCCGCCCTCCTTTTCAAACACTGGCACTTCGCGGACTTTCACACCGCCGTTGCCTACCACCTCAACTACGGTCCCCACGGCCTGAGCCTGGCACTGGTGCTTTGGGGGCTCCTGCTCAGCATCCTATACCTGGCGCACATTAATGTGTAATAATGGATGCAATGACGACCTTCTCCGTGCATTCTGCCAGCCACCCTTCATATAAGTTGTGCATCTCATTATAAATGAGATACCATTATAACAAGTTATTATTCATTACGTTATATATCTCAATCCCTTTATTTTAAGGTTTTTCGTTCAAAAGATACTTCACTCAAATCAACTAAAAATCAGATAATATCGTTGACATCTCATTTATAATGAGATACAATTCAGCCGTATTTTCTATAAAATTTATATAAAATGATTGCGTTTTTTATCAAATTCTGTTTATTAATCACCTTTTTAGTAGTTTTAATTCTTCATTACCATATAAGGAAACAACCCCTGCCCTCTTTTACCCCAAAGCCAACACATCTCCCCATCCCCAAAAAGTGGGTTATTAGAGTTATACTTTTGTGTATTAGCCTCTATATTCTATTTGCATTCATTATATCAACAAGTTGGTTTAAAGCAGACGAATGGGCTTTCATCAGTGATTACACCATTAAAGAGAGGATTCATATAATCATCAACAGATGGCTTCAGCTCAACGGAAGAATGGGTGACATGGTAGGTTCAATAATAGGACTGTCACTTAACCGTTGGCAGCATATATTGCTAACACCCTTTCTCGTTGTAAGTGCACCTTTAGCAGTTTTCTTATTAGTCAAGCCTAAGGAAGAACAGCATTTTTTCAGCTCAAACGCTTTCTTTTTTATTCTCTTCTATATAACCATCATAGCCATCTCCGTTAACACTACACCATGGAGAAATTATTATGATTTCGCTGCTGCTATTAATTATATTTGGCCTTGTACTATCATATGCTTCTTTTTATCTTTTTTTAGAGCCGATTTATGGAACACAAACTCCGATTCTAAACTCCGAACAGTATTCCTAGCATTACTAGGCATTTATTGTGGCTGGTCTTTGGAATGCATTACATTATTCTTGCTGCCATTTTCATTACTCTGGCTAGTCGTTAGATACAGAAAAAAACTATATGTACCACGCTCTTGTTTTGCTGGTATCTGCGGGTTCATAATTGGAGCATTCATGCTAATTTCCTCCCCCGGGCTTGCAGCCAGAGGCACACGTGAATTAGTTCGAAGCACATTGGACATATCTTCATTGTCTTTCAACGAGGCTCTCTCCTTTGCTCTCAATCACTCCCCGGAAAACATGGCACAAATTACAGGAGTTACTGTAGACTTTTATTTAAAAGATTTACCGCTCATTCTGCGCCCTCTTTACCTGCCGGAGCTGATGGAGCGTTTTATATCCTGCTGTTATCCTTTGCTCATCTGCACGGCACTCCTACTCATTACGGTATGGTTCACTGCCCCCGCTTTACGCAGAAAAGTGATGTATACTAGCTTTGCTATTATCTTGCTCTCATTCCTGTGCGCCGGATCTTATATATATGGGTGTATCCCCAGAAAAATGAGCTACTATCCCGCTATTTTCATACTGTCTATTGCCGGCAGCTACCTCTTTATTCACTTTTTCAACCTCAATCGCAAAAAATTCATCGCTCTTACACTAGCATCATGCCTTTGCTTTTGCGCCACCATCATACCTTCCGTTGTGGAAGCAATCGAATACAAACACTACGAACGCGGTCTGCGCGAGGTCATGTACAAAAAAATGAAAAATAGAGAAGATGATTATTTGCGCCACCCCAAAACCTTTACCACTCAACCCAAAAATAAATTAGGTCTTATCTCAGACGAAAAACATTTGTGGTAATTCCCTAATTGTACCCTCTCGCATGTTGGGTTCAAAAAAAGCCGCAGTTTTCAGCTGCGGCTTTTTTATCCTTGCGGGCGTTACCCGCCGTGGTTGGGTGAAAAATCAGTTCAGGCGGAAGGTGATGCGGGCCTTTGTCATATCGTAGGGGGATACCTCAATCTTCACGCGGTCACCCACAACAAGTCGAATAAAACGCTTGCGCATCTTGCCGGAGATGTGGGCCAAAAACTCATGACCGCTGGCAACCTTCACGCGGAACATTGTCCCCGCAAGCACAGCAGACACCACACCCTCCATCTCAATCTCCTTCTCGCTATCCTCCTCTACCACCACCTTTTTGGGCTTGGCAGGAGCTGTTGACGGGCGCATACCGGGGCGACCGTTGTTGTTATTTCCCGGGCGGGAACCATTATTATTACGCTGCTGCGGCTTGCCGCCGCGATTATTATTCTGAGGATTTGCCATTATCTGTTAATTCTTGTTGCGGTGCGGGCGCCTATGTACGCGCTGCGCGCACATAGTTTAATGTGCAAACGCCTACTTTGCAAGCGCTTTTTGTCAAATTCCCGAAAAATTCTCAAAAAAAAGCCCTGAAATCACAAAAAGCGGTTGACATACTCAGAAAATAAGAGTAGAATCTCCCACCCCGACCTAGGAGGGTCGACCGGCGAAAGCCTAAACAGGAACAAATATAGCAATTATGAAAACCTTCTCTGCCAAAGCCCAGGATATTGAGCGCAAGTGGTATGTGATTGACGCCGCTAACGTGGTTGTCGGTCAGCTCGCCGTTCAGGCCGCTAACTTGCTGCGTGGAAAGAACAAAACCATCTTTACTCCCCACGTTGACTGTGGTGACTATGTCATCGTTGTGAATGCCGACAAGGCCATCTTCACCGGCAACAAAGAGCGTGCCAAGATCTACACCCGCTACACAGGCTACGTTGGCAATCAGGTTGTAACAACCCCCGCCAAGCTCCGCCGCAAGCACCCGGAGCAAATCGTTGAGCATGCCATCCTCGGCATGGTTCCCCACACTCGTCAGGGCCGCGCCCAGGCTGTTCGCCTCAAGGTGTACGCCGGTGCTGAGCACCCCCACGCCGCCCAGACCCCGGAAGCTGTTACAATCGCCTAACCAATTTTAACTAACCATGTCTACCACCCCTTACAACGCTACCGGCCGCCGCAAGGAGGCTATCGCCCACGCTTGGCTCACCCCCGTTGAGGAAGGTAAGTCCGGCAAGATCACCATCAACCGCCGCAGCTTTGAGGAGTACCTCCCCACAGACGCTCTCCAGAACGTCGTCCTGCAGCCCTTCTATGCCACCAACACCATGAAGAAGTACGATGTTCGCATCGTCTCCAAGGGTGGTGGTATCCACGGTCAGACCGGTGCCATGAGCCTTGCCATCGCTCGCTCCCTTGTCATGCTCAATGAAGAGTTCCGCGCCGCCCTCCGCGAGCAAGGTCTCCTCACTCGTGACTCCCGCATGAAGGAGCGCAAAAAGGCCGGTCGCCCCGGCGCCCGCAAGCGCTTCCAGTTCAGCAAGCGCTAATGCTCCCAACCGGCTTTCTCACAGCCGCACAAGACCCTCTTTTACAAAACTCCCTGCGTCTCCACTGCGCAGGGAGTTTTCGCTTACCCCGGTAAGTAACCGAATTAATTCGCGCCCATGCGCACCCCGACAAACACCTATTTGCATAGATTCCGCTCCATCATAGGCAAATTCAACCAACTTTTATTGACGGAGCTATAACCACTCTATAAAATTACCGCCCAAGGCTGTAATACCAAGGGCGGTCGCGCGATGCAGGGCTTGGCTACCCCACTTGAACTTGTTGTTGTGCCTTACTTACGGCCTGTCCGGGCGAATCAGCGAGAAGCCCGACGGCGGCTTGTCACGCCATAGCTTTAGCGACGGCGACGACGTGCAGCCAGACCAGCGAGAGCCAGCAGAGAAAGTGTGGCGGTGGCGGGCTCGGGGACGATAGCGTATGCGCTTACGGAAGATACACCACCTATAACCTTTTCGCTCTCATTCATTTTGTTCAACAAACCTACACTTTTGAAAAAGTGCGCATCGTTTAGACCACTTACGCCAGCAGTAGCTGCAAGAGAGTATTCGTCAGCCGTTCCTACATACACAGATAAATTTGCGGTAGTAGAAGTTATGTTTTCATAGCACAGGGTAATACTGGTGATGTCAGATAAGGTATAAGTTCCTTCCGTTTTTAGATTGGAAAGAGTGTAATTACCTCCAAGAGTAATAGTTGAGTTACTGGTGTCGTATGATACATACAAATGCTTATCATTAGACTGTTCAAGGTCTATAAGCGTCCCTACAAGTGTTCCTGCAGGAACACTTGTAAGACTACAATTCATGGTTACGATAAAGGAACTACCCTGCAACAATCCAGCATCCTTGGTGCCATTTTCCATAGAAATTTTACCTGAAGAATTGGAAACATAGCCAGACATTGTAGTAAAGTCTGTGGAAGACCACTCAGTATTGAAATTAAAACTTGCTGCGTAGTCGGTGCTAGAATAAGAGCCATTTGACAAATCAAGTGACCATAACTGCTTGGTATTATACTCGGCAGCAGCCACACCAGCAAGAGCGAGGAGTGTAATAAGTGTTTTCTTCATGATTAGTAAGAATTGATTGTTAGATGTTTGTGGCAGTCTGTGACAAGTTATCTATTCTCTTGCGCAATGAGAGGTGAAGACACCTGTCCCAACCTGCTGGCACCAGCATACAGTATTCTTAATGCTGTATGCGGGGTATTATTCTGATATAGAATACCTTATTGTTACAATACACTCCTTGCACCGCTTATTCCGTGCTCAAATGATTAGTCGTAAGTGTATTTTTTTTATACTCTTACGATTTTTTTGCTTGCTACAGCATTAAGAATGCTGATGTCTCTGCTCACAAACCGCTCAATGCAACAAACAGCTGACCACGCCACAGAAAAATACTTTATTCTTTAGAAATTAATTTTGTATATACCTGTTGAGCCGTGTACTGTTTCGTTACTTCAAGAACACGTGCATGGGCTTCACACCATTCCACAATGGCTTCATCCATAGGTTTATTATATAGAGTCCAGGTTGGCTTTTCTGACATAACCATATCCGCGAGGGTAACTATGTGGCAGGTTACCTTTTACGAACTTTCTTCCTCTGCCGTTGTATTTTCATCTTCAACAGACGAACTTGTCAATGCTTTAGAAACGATTTCAGATTTAATCTGCTGATAGTTGGATTCTGTAGGGGCGATTTCAACAGAAGAATTGGTAATTCCTGCATAATTATAGGTGTTATCATATTTTCACGCAGAAATTTTAAATATATTACCACCCCAATCTACTCCTGATCATCAAATAAAGGATAGGCCGGCAATTGCGTTTTTTGCTTGAGGGTGGATTGTAGTTTCTCAAGATAAGTAACACAAAACACTTTATAAGAATCTAAAGGAATGGGAATCAACGGGAGAAGTGACGAGGTCAGCGCTCTAATCGGCAGGGCTTTCGGTGGTGCTATCATCGGGGCAATATTAGGGGCAATCAAAAATGCATTCAGCCCATAGTCCGTTACAATTTTGTCACAAATTCTCATCAAGATTGAGCTTTATCATTCTCATAAAGCTTTGATTATAAAGAAACGGCAGGAATCCTCCTGCCGTTTCTCCAACTTACTACCTATGAAACTCGGCCCCTTGTTTTGATGATAGCGGGCGCTCTCTCCTTCACCCGCGATCAGGGAACCGATGCAGTATATACACCGGAATGGTGG
>SUVJ01000049.1 GCA_015062045.1 Akkermansiaceae bacterium | reverse complement strand
CATGTCCGATTTCCTTTCCGGGGTGAAGGATGCGGATTTTCATGAGGAGCTGCAGAGCCACCTGCAAGCCATCCTGAAGGCACACAAGCGCGTCATTTTCAATGGTGATGGCTACACGCAGAGCTGGCTGGAGGAGGCGGCGCGCCGCGGCCTGCCGCATACCCGCACCACGATGGAATCGCTCAAGTGCCTGACGAGCCCGGAGAATGTACAGTTGTTTGAGAAATACCGTGTCTTCAGCCGTCGCGAACTGGAATCCCGTTTCGAGGTCGGGTTAGAGGATTACCACCGCAAGATACGCATAGAAGGAAAGACCGCGCTGGAAATTGCAACCAGTCAGATTGTTCCGGGTATTCAGCAACAGTATCTAACGATTTTGCGCAGTCTGAAACTGGCGAAAGAAACCGGCGTGAGCTCCGGTGTAGAAGCCTTACGCTCACAGGCGGTCATACTGGGAGAGGGGCTGGACAGACTGCAACTTTATTGCGATAAACTGCGACAGGCGCTGAGCGGATTGCACGAGGAAATACTGGCAGCCATGGAGAATCTGCGCGGTGTTGCAGACGGGTTAGAAGCAACCGTGACCGATGAAAACTGGCCGTTGCCGAAATATCATGAAATGCTCTTCGTATACTGATTAGCGCTCTATCAACTTATGTCTGACACTTTAAAACACGAATGCGCCGTAGCCATGGTGCGACTGAGAAAAGAGCTCTCATATTATAAAAGCAAATATGGTATAGATAATTACGGGCTCAGTCGCCTCATCCTTCTGCTCGAAAAGCAGCACAACCGCGGTCAGGACGGTGCAGGTATGGCAGCACTGCATCTTCACCCCGAACCGGGATACCCGGCGTATCAGCTGGTGCGCTCCGCGGCGGATAATCCACTGGCAGACGTGCTGCGGCAGGTCGGCGATGGGGAGAGATTTCACAGTGAGCTGCTGTTGGGGCACCTGCGCTATGCAACATTCGGGCGTTACGACATAAGTTGCTGTTATCCCTTTGTGCATGAGTCGACAAAGCTGGGCCGTATGCTCTTGCTGGCCGGAAACTTCAATTTGACAACCAATACAGAAATGTATGAGAGGTTTCTGGAGTCAGGGCATCACCCGGCCAGTCATGCGGATGGGTATTTGTTGTTGCAAACCATAGCCCACTACCTGGACCGCGAGGAGTCCCGCACCCCCGGAATGGTAAACCTTTCCGGGGTGTTGCGGGCGGCGCTGCAACCGCTTGATGGTGCTTTCACGCTATGTGGCATGACAGGTGCGGGAGATGTTTTTGCCATACGAGATGCGCATGGCATACGCCCCGGGTATTATTATTTTGATGATGAGGTGTTTGTGGTAGCCAGTGAACGCCCTGCCATACAAGCCGCATTCAACTGCACGACACGGGAAGTTATGGAACTGCCCCCCGGAAAAGCTGTGGTGATGAAGCAGAGCGGCCAACTGGAGGTCTGCGAATGCCTACCCGAGGCGGAACCCCGCAGCTGCGTTTTTGAACGCATTTATTTTTCACGACCGAACGACGCGGATATTCACAGGGAACGGCGCAATTTGGGCCGCAGCCTCATGCCGCAACTTCTGCAAGCGGTTAAGGATGATTTGGAGCATACCTTCTTCAGTTACATACCCAACTCTGCCAGAGTCGGGTTTTTCGGCCTGCAAGAGGAGCTTATGCGCCTTGCAGCAGAGCGCGGCACCTGCATGCGCTCCGGGCAAATAGCCGTCAAAGATGCCAAGCTTCGCACCTTTATCGCAGATGCCGTCAGTCGTCGGGATTTGTACCGGCATGTGTATGACCTTACCTATGGGCTGGTGCAACCGGGAGAAGATACACTGGTGGTATTGGATGATTCCATTGTGCGAGGCAACACCATGAGAGATGCCATACTCCCCATGCTTGACCGCCTGGATCCGGTCAAGATCATTGTTGCCAGCACGGCGCCCCCCATCAAATACCCGGATTGTTATGGTATCGACATGTCCACAGCAGGCGAATTAATTGCGTTCCGGGCGGCGGTATCCATTCTGCGCAAGAGAAATGATACCCGAACTCTGATACAGGCCTATGATTGTGCCCGCGAGCAGTTGAAACAAAAGCAGAGCCGGACAAATTGCCTGGCTATGGTTTACGCCGCCATTCCGGATAAGGAATTGATTGCAGAAATTGCACGGCTTCTCACCCCGGAAGATATGCACGCCGAGGTGCAGGTTGTATTTCAGAGCTGCGCTGCACTGCGAGAATGCTGCCCCCACCACAGCGGGGATTGGTACTTTACGGGGCGGTATCCGACGCCGGGCGGGTATCAGGTAGCCAATCGGGCATTAGTTAACTTTATTGAAAACAAGAACGAACGGACCTATTGATATGGAATACGGATGGAAAGCAAAAAGAGAACGGCGCGCTTTTCTTGCCTTGGCAGACGGCACGGTGTTCAGGGGGTACTCAGTGGGCGCCCCTTTGGATACACCGGGAGAAGTGGTCTTTAACACCGGCATGACCGGCTATCAGGAAATCACGACAGACCCATCCTATGCCGGGCAGATTGTGACACTCACTTCACCGGAAATCGGAAACTATGGTTGCACGGAGCAGGACTCAGAATCCCGAAGCTGTTTTCTGAGCGCTCTCGTTGTACATGAACTGAATCCACCCGCCAACTTCAGGTCGGAAGAAGCGCTGGGAACCTATCTGCAACGCCATGGTATACCGGCGATTGCCGGGGTGGATACGCGCGCGCTCACCTTGCATCTGCGCACGCACGGTACCCAACGGGCCTATCTTCATGTCAGCAACTCCCCCATGGACGAATCCACGGCCATTGCACTTGCCGCGGTATGGGAAGGGCTGGACGGGCAAGATTACGCATCTCGCGTGACCACGTCCAACGCATACGAAATAAATCCGCAGGGAAAATACAGAATTGTGGCGTACGATTTTGGAATCAAATACAATATACTGAGGAGCTTGCAGCAGCAGAATATGCAAGTGCTGGTAGTGCCGGCGCATACTACCGCAGCAGAGGTTTTACGTATGCGGCCGGATGGCGTTTTTCTCTCCAATGGCCCTGCCGACCCCTCGGCCCTGGGCTACGCACAACAGGCGGTGAGAGAATTGCTGGGGCGGGTCCCCATAATGGGAATCTGCTTGGGGCACCAGCTGTTGGGGCTTGCATGCGGTGCAAAATGCCACAGGCTTACCTTTGGTCACCACGGCTGCAATCACCCGGTGCTGAATGTGCGCACCGGGAATGTGGACATTACCAGTCAAAATCACAATTTTGCCTTGTGGGATTTGCCCTCCTGCCTGGAGCTAACTCATATCAACCTTAATGATAACAGCATTGAGGGTATACGGCACCGCTCGGAACCGGCATTCAGCGTACAATTCCATCCGGAGGCAGCCCCCGGCCCGCACGATGCAGGCGCACTTTTCCGCGATTTTAAAATGTTGATTGAAAACTCATGACCACAACCACATATCATTTTGATGCGCAAGAGGCATTTCAGCATATAGAAACTCAGCTGCTGCATTGGGCGGCAGCAGTAGGGGCTGAGCAGTTTGTTGTCGGTATAAGCGGCGGTAAGGATTCTGCCGTTGTGGCAGCTTTGCTGGCGCGGATTTTCGGCACGAAACACGTGCTGGGAGCCATGTTGCCCAATGGTACTCAAAGAGACATCCGAGATGCCCGAGACATCGTGAACCACCTGGGCATTCGCAGTCTGGAGGTCAATATCAACCCATGCATTGAAGCTCTGCTGAGCGAGCTCATACCCCGGTATCATATCAGCACAGCATGCCGTATCAATCTGCCGGCAAGGCTGCGTATGGCAGCCCTGTTTGCCATAGCACAGTGCGAGCGCAATGCGTTTGTCATCAACACCTCCAATTTATCAGAGGATATCGTGGGCTACGCAACCCAGTTCGGTGACAATGCCGGTTGTTACGCGCCTATACAGAGCCTGACAGTCACCGAGGTCAAGGCACTGGGAGATTGGATGGGACTACCTGCTCACATCGTTCATAAAACCCCGGCTGACGGTTTACAGCAATGCTCAGATGAAGAACGGCTCGGTTTTTCTTATGCAGAGTTGGACCAACTTATACGGCTTAATAAAGGCAGTACCGAGTTCAAAGCAAAAGTGCAGCAGCTGTACCGTAAAAACAAATTCAAGCAGGATATTGTGCAAATGCCGCATCCTCTCTTTCCTTTCCCAAATTTTGTTGCATCCACATAAAAAATAACTATTCATTCTTATGCCCAGACGAACAGATATACACAAGATTCTACTCATAGGCTCCGGCCCCATCATCATTGGCCAAGGGTGTGAGTTCGATTACTCCGGTACTCAGGCATGTAAGGCGCTGAGGAAAGATGGCTATGAGGTTGTGTTGATTAACTCTAACCCGGCCACCATCATGACCGACCCCGACATGGCAGACAGAACATACATTGAGCCATTGACCGCCGGTATTGTGCATGAAATCATACGCAGAGAGAGGCCGGACGCTCTTTTGCCTACATTAGGCGGGCAAACGGCACTCAACCTTGCCATGGAGTTGGAGGAAAGCGGTATACTGAGGCGCTACAACGTGGAGCTCATCGGGGCGTCGGCTGTTGCCATACGCCTCGCGGAGGACAGGCAACTTTTCAAAGAAAGCATGAACGGGCTCGGGCTAGACATGCCCCGCTCCGGGTCCGCACATACCCTGCAAGAAGCAGAAGCCGTGGCCGGAACCATTGGGAGCTGGCCTCTTATTATACGCCCCGGTTTCACCCTGGGCGGCACGGGTGGTGGCATTGCTCAAACGCCGGAGGAGTTTGCGGATATTGTGCGCCGAGGGTTGGATGCCAGCCTGAACAGTGAGGTACTCATCGAAGAATCTCTGCTGGGATGGAAAGAGTTTGAGATGGAGGTCATGACGGATAGCGCAGGAAACAGCGTGATTGTTTGCTCTATCGAAAACCTGGATCCCATGGGGGTACACACCGGGGATTCCATTACCATTGCCCCCATTCAAACGCTTTCCGACGCAGAGTATCAAGCCATGCGCGATGATTCGCTGCGAGTATTAAAAACCATTGGAGTTCAGACCGGTGGGGCTAACGTTCAATGGGCAGTTCACCCTGAGACCGGGCGTAGAATCATTATTGAAATGAATCCGCGAGTCAGTCGCTCGAGCGCGCTTGCCAGCAAAGCCACCGGATTCCCCATTGCTAAAATTGCAGCATTGCTGGCAGTGGGCTATAACTTGCCGGAACTGAAGAACGATATAACTGGTCACACTCCCTCTTGCTTTGAACCGGCGCTGGATTACGTTGTCACCAAAATCCCGAGATTCACTTTCGAAAAATTCCCCAATGCAGATACCACACTCGGCACGCAGATGAAATCCGTGGGAGAAGTTATGGCAATAGGGCGAAACCTGAAGCAAAGCATGCAAAAGGCCTTGCGATCCTTGGAAACAGGCAGGTTCGGATTCGGTGCAGATGGTAGGGATGCCGCTTTTGAACAGGCTGAAGACTTACAGTTGCAAGCCGAATTAGCCCGCCCGAATGCCACGCGCATTTTCTACATTCGGGCGGCTTTCCGCCGGGGCTGGTCTGTGCAACGCGTGCAGGAACTTACCGGGATTGATGTCTATTTCCTGCGCCACCTTGCTGAACTGGCTGCTTTTGAGGATGAAATAGCAGCAGCAGACACAGTGTCCGGGTTAGAGGCAGATTTTCCGCTTTTTCTCCAAGCAAAAGAGATGGGGTACAGCGACAGGCAGCTTGCATACCTTTTGCACTGCAGTGAGTCAGATGTCCGCACAGCGCGAGAACGCATAGGCCTACAGCCGGGATACGCAGCAGTGGATACCTGCGCCGGAGAATTTGAGGCACTTACCCCCTATTACTACAGCTCATACAACACGCGGGGGGAGGCACCGCGTGTTTCCGACGATAAGAAAAGCATCATGATAATCGGCGGCGGGCCCAACCGTATCGGGCAAGGTATAGAGTTTGATTACTGCTGCTGCCAAGCGGCTGCGGCGCTGCGCCGGAGCGGCTATGAAGTAATTATGGTTAACTCCAACCCCGAAACCGTTTCGACCGACTACGATACATCTGACAAGCTATATTTTGAGCCATTGACACTTGAAGATTTACTGCCCATTTACAAGCGAGAGCATTGTTGCGGCGCAATCGTTCAGTTCGGCGGCCAAACGCCATTAAACCTCGCGCAACAGCTCAAGGCCGCAGGAGTTAACATCATAGGCACCTCGCCGGAGCACATCGCGCTGGCAGAGGACAGAAACTTTTTCCGCAACTTGGCAAAAGAAATCGGCATTCGTCAGCCGGAAAACGGCATTGCCTGCACTGTCGATGAGGCCTTGTACGAGGCCCGGCGCATAGGTTACCCGGTGCTCGTGCGCCCATCGTATGTGCTGGGTGGGCGCGGCATGGTGATTGCCTACAAGGAATCGGAACTTCGTTACTTTGTGGAGCAAGCTACCATCGTGTCAGAGGGCTCCCCCATTTTGATAGACCGATTTCTGGAGAACGCGGTAGAGCTGGATGTTGATTGTGTATCTGACGGTGAGGTCACCGTCATCGGCGGGATTCTGGAACATGTGGAGCCCGCCGGCATACACTCGGGGGATTCAGCCTCTGTACTACCGCCGGTCACCATTTCGCATGAAATTCTGGATAAAGTGCGCACCTTTGCCCACGATTTCGCGAAGGCTCTGCATATATGCGGATTGATGAACATGCAACTTGCCGTCAAGGACGGCGAGCTCTACATGATTGAAGTGAATCCCAGGGCATCGAGAACCGTACCCTTTGTGAGCAAATCGATAGGTAAGTCGCTGGCCGGGCTGGCGGCTATGTGTATGGTAGGCGCAAAATTACGACAATTGGGGTTCACGGAAGAGGTAAAGCCCCCCTACTATGCCGTTAAAGAGGCCGTTTTCCCCTTCATCAAATTCCCCGGGGCAGATGTAACACTAAGCCCGGAAATGAAATCAACGGGCGAGGTTATGAGCATCGATAGAGATTGGGGGCTGGCCTATCTTAAAAGCCAGATGGCAGCCGGAACCGAGTTACCCGACTCCGGCAGTGTATTCATGTCCGTCAAGGATAGCGACAAGGAATTGTTTGTACCGCTCGCCGCCACACTTCAACACTATGGCTTTACGATTTACGCCACCATCGGCACATCAACCATGCTGTACAATGCCGGTATCAAAACCCGGGCAGTCTACCGCATATCCCGCGGGCGCCCCAATGTGCTGGATTTAATCAGGGACAGAGAAATCAACTGGATTATCAACACCTCCGAATCAGGCACATCCCCCATGCTGGATGAAACGCAGATGCGCTCGCAGGCAGTCGCCGCCGGAATCCCCATCACCACAACGGCTTCCGGCGCTGTGGCTGCCATCAGCGGGTTAGAGGAGAAAATGTCCTTTGGCCGATATGAAGTATACAGTATTCAGGAATACCACAGGCACCTCATCCCGACACCTAACAAAAAGGATTCCACGACAACCTCAAGTACATTATGACTATTCCATTCTATAAAATGAGCGGAGCAGGAAACGACTTCATCATGGTCGATAACCGCGACCTCGCCCTCAGTCACATCCTGACAAGGGAAAACATTGCCCGGCTGTGCAACCGCCGTTTCGGCATCGGGGCAGATGGGCTCATCGCCATCGAGCCGCCTCAAAATAAGGGAAATGTGCGCATGCGCTATTATAATGCAGATGGAGGCGAAGCCGAAATGTGCGGCAACGGAGCCCGCTGTTTTACCGCATTCGTCTGCCACTTGTCAGGCGGGAAAACAACAACGCTATGCTTTGAAACCAAGGCAGGAGTCGTACAGGGGCAAGTGAATCGAGACGGCAGTGTCACCATCCGACTGACAGAACCGAACAATCTTAAGCTTAATATCATGCAAGCGGGCAGCATTATTCCCGCGCCGGTACATTTTTTGAACACCGGGGTGCCGCACGCAGTGGTATTCTTGCCCGATGTGGAGAAGATTGATTTAAACAAGATGGGGGCGTACCTGCGCTATCACCACACCTTTGCTCCCGCCGGCACCAATGCGGATTTTGCTACGGTGCTTTCTGAGCATCACCTCCGGCTGCGCACCTATGAACGAGGGGTTGAGGGCGAAACCCTGGCCTGCGGCACCGGGATAACGGCGTCCGCCCTGCTGCACGCAGCGCTTACCGGTGCCACAAGCCCCATCAGGGTAGAGTGTGCAGGTGGTGATACCCTCACGGTGGCGTATACCCGAGTCGGTGAATCGTCATTCTCCGATGTCACCCTCACAGGACCGGCAACCCTTGTCTTCCGTGGGGAAATCTCCGTACCGTCTACATAACACAAAAATCTTTCATTATCAACCCAATTATATAACATGGCCAATATCAATCATCATTTTCTCAAACTACAGAGCGGGTACCTTTTCCCGGAAATCGGACGTCGTGTAGCCGCCTTTGCCGCAGCCAACCCGGAGCAAGCCTCCCATATCATTCGCTGCGGCATAGGAGATGTGACAGAACCGCTCCCACAAGCCGCCATCGATGCCATGCACAAGGCAGTGGATGACCAAAGCAAACATGAGACGTTCCATGGATATGGACCGGAACAGGGGTACTCCTGGCTGCGCAACGCCATTGCAGAAGTCTCTTACAGACAACGTGGCATTGAGGTATCGGCAGATGAAATCTTTGTGTCAGATGGCGCAAAGTGTGATACCGGCAACATCTTGGACATCTTTGCCCATAATAACTCCATCGCTATCCCGGACCCGGTCTACCCGGTGTATGTGGATACCAATGTGATGGCCGGCAACACAGGCGCTGCCCGCTCTGACGGGAGCTACGAAGGGCTGATATACTTGCCGTGCACCCCTGATAACGACTTTGTGCCTCGTGTACCTACACAGCATGCAGATTTAATATACCTTTGTTTTCCTAATAATCCCACAGGAGCCGTTGCCACATACGAACAACTGAAAGAGTGGGTAAACTATGCGCTGGCAAACGATAGTATTCTGCTGTATGACGGGGCTTATGAGGCTTTCATCTCAGATAAAAACATTCCCACCTCCATCTACGCTATCCCCGGGGCTCGTCAATGCGCTATCGAGTTCCGCTCTTTCTCCAAACAGGGTGGTTTTACCGGCGTGCGCTGCGGGTATGTTGTAATACCCAAGGAGCTTATGGGCAGAGATGCAGAGGGGAACCCCGTCTCCGTCTCAGCTCTTTGGAAGCGCCGTACCGGCACCAAATTCAATGGAGCCAGCTATATCGTTCAACGCGGCGCAGCGGCTCTTTTTACCGACGAAGGACTCGAGCAGACACGAGCTCTCATTGACTACTACCTCAGCAATGCCGAACTCCTGAGATCCGCCTGTATGTCAATCGGGCTGAAGGCTTGGGGGGGCACCAATGCACCATACATCTGGGTTCAAACCCCGGCAGGCATGAACAGTTGGGATTTCTTCGATAAAATGCTCCGCGAGGCTCTTGTGGTCATAACTCCGGGTGCAGGCTTCGGCTCACTGGGAGAAGGATTCTTCCGTATCTCTGCGTTCAACAGCCGAGCCAATGTACAGGAGGTTTGCCGCCGTATCAAACGCCTCTTATAAAGGAGGCTGTAATACAATATAATAACGCATTGACAAATGTGGTGGTATTGAGTAAAGTAATGACATGGATTGGATGGAATGGTGTAAATATGCATGGGCTCATTTAGTAATGAATGGCTGGGTGGAGTTCATGTTCTATGTATTGGCGGGGTGCATTATCACCTCGGTCATCGGTAGAGTTTTTACGGGGTTAGAAAGCAATCAAAAGCTGCCCAAGCAGGTGTTGACCCTATTATCACGAGCCATACGCAGCATTATATGGGTGCTGGTGTTGGTGCAAGGCTTGCGCGCCGTGGGGGTGGATGTAATCAGCATTTTGGGTGCAGCGGGTGTGTTGGGTGTAGCCATTGGCTTTGCCTCACAAACATCGTTGAGTAACCTTATCAGCGGCATTTTCCTGGTGTCGGAGCGCAGTTTCAAGCTTGGGGACTACATCAGCGTGGCCGGGGAGGAAGGCAGTGTGGAGAGCATCAACCTGCTTTCCGTATACCTGCGCAGGCCGGATAACTCTTTGGTACGCATACCCTGCGAGACACTGATTAAGAGCCCGGTCACCAATATCACGGGCTCCCCCCGCCGCCGTATTGATATGGATTTGGGGGTGGATTACAGCAGCGACCTTACTAAGGTAAAGGACGTTATATTGGATGTCATTAAGCAAGAGCCGGAGTTGCTGGACTCCCCTGCCCCCACGGTCATGTTCTCCGGGTTCGGGGATAGCTCGCTGAACCTGCACATAGGTGCCTGGTGCAAAACAGAGGTATACCACGGCCTGCGCTACCGTTTGGCAACGGCCATTTTAGAGCGTTTCAACAAGGAGGGCATCAATATCCCCTTCCCTGTAAGAACTATTGTCAAGCAGGATAATAGCTGACCCAGGGCAAACGCATTAGACAATGAACCCTGTAAGTCCATTATTTACAATGTACAATTTACCATTTACAATTTTAGAATAAAACATCGGCCTGAGTGCAGCACGAGGTTTTATGGGCTCAGCATTGCGCAAAAACATGTTTCTCTCGCTATGTAGCCGGGAAAAGATAGGGCCTTATATTTGACTTTCAGCTGATGAATATTTATATAAGAGCCTGTAAATTCAATAACTTTGTAAATTGTAAATGGGGGACCTCTAAAAACTCCGGGGTCCCCACAAATTGGTAGTTGTGGGGGAGAGTCCGCGAGCGTTAGCGAGCCGAATTTTTGAGCCCGTGAAGCGGGCGAAAAAATATCGTACCCGCGGGCGAATGCCCGCCGAATTTGATAGCCCCCGCATGGGGGCGAAATAGCTTAGGCAGGGGCGTAAGCCCCTGCACGTGGAAATAATAACCCCGAGCCCGGAGCGACGGAGCGAAGCGACGCAGCGTAGGCCGACAGATGTGTATAGCGTAGGGCGTAAGCCCGGAGCGGAGCGTGACTCGGGGTTAACACCCCTCGTGGGGAATGTGTCGGCCTCCTCGCATTGCTCGTCGGGCTCTATATTATTTTATTCGGTTAGCAGGGGTCGCGCGCGCACTGCGTGCACGCTTGACCGCCTGCCTATGTTATTTCGCCCCACAAGGGGGCTTAGAAGTACGAAATGTGAAATACAAAATACGAAGTAGGCAAAGCCTCTGCAACGGCTTGAGATGCTCACACCTACAAATTGCCATTTGTCGAGTTTTTAGAGATTCCCAAATGGTAAATTGTCAATCTGAAGAAAGTGTCATACTCCTAATGCGTTTGCCCTGATAGCTGACCCAATCGCACAAAAAAGTGAGCCGCAATGGGCTCACTTAAAAGGCTTTACTGTACGATACCGTCTCGAATTGTCAGCACGCGGTCGCCGAGGCGAGCGATGTCGGGGTCGTGCGTGACCATCACGAGGGTTTTGCCCCCTTCATCCGCTAATTCAAAGAGGAGGTCAAGGATTTGTCGACCATTGCGGGAGTCGAGGTTGCCGGTGGGCTCATCAGCAAAGATGATGGAGGGGTCATGCGCCAGCGCACGGGCAATGGCCACGCGCTGCTGCTCACCACCGGAGAGCTCGTTGGGTAGGTGGTTCAGGCGGTCCCCCAAGCCGACACGCTCCAGCAAGGCTTTGACACGCGCCGTGGCCTCCGTACCGGCAACGGCTGTAGCCAAGGAGGCGTTTTCAATGGCGGTGAGCTCCGGCATGAGCATGTAATTCTGAAAAATGAAGCCCATGGTTTTATTGCGGAACAAAGCTCGCTTGGCCATGCTCAGCGAGTAAATATCCGTACCATTGATTTTGACAGAGCCTTCTTGCGGGGGCTCCAAGCCGGCCAGAGTGTACATGAGGGTTGTTTTACCGGCCCCGCTGGGGCCACATAAAAACACTTTTTCTCCCTTCTTAATGTGCAGGGAGAGCCCATGCAAAACCTCTATGCTCTTTTTTGCAATGGCGTAGCTACGGTGCAAATTTTCTGCAATAATCATGCTTTGCGGGTCAGTTCAATGTTATCGATAAGGCGAACATCACCAAAATAAGCAGCAACGGCCAAAAGGGCCATGCGGCTTTCATCCTTAAGCTCATGCAGGGTTTCGGCATCCACCAGCTCCACATAATCCACCTTAACTCCGGGTATGCGGAATAGGGAGTTCACTACGCAGCGGCAAACCTCTGCCACAGATACCCCGTTTTCATAAGCGGCTTGAGCCTCAAGCAACGCGCGGCGAATAGTGGGGGCGGCGGCACGGTGCTCGGGGGTAAGGCGCACGTTGCGGCTGGAGAGCGCAAGGCCGTCCGACTCTCTCACAATCTCAGCCCCATGCAGGGTGACAGGAATATCCAGATCCCTAACCATGCGGCGCAAAATGGCCAGTTGTTGGTAATCTTTTTTACCGAAAACGGCATCCGTGGGCTGCACCAAGTTAAAGAGCTTGCTAACCACTAAGCAAACACCGGCAAAGTGCCCGGGGCGCTTTGCCCCGCAAAGCACGGTAGAGAGGTGAGTCTCCTCCATGGTGATAGAGCGGTCTGCACAGTACATGACACTTGGCGTGGGCATAAACACCACATCCACCCCGCAAGCACGGCACACGGCCAGGTCTGCCTCGGGCGTTTGCGGGTAGGTTGCCAAATCCCCGGCATTATCAAACTGTACGGGGTTAAGGAACACGCTGGCCACCACAAAGCCCCCTGCACCGGCAAGGGTACGGGCTTGGCGCATAAGGGTGGCGTGCCCCTCATGCAAAGCCCCCATGGTGGGTACCAAAACAATGCGTTTGCCACGGTGCCCTGCCAACATGGCCCGTAACTCTTGCTTTGTAGATGCTGTTTGCATAAAAAAAATCTGCTGATGTGTTATGGAATGAAAGGTCGCCACGAAGGGGCGACCTTTCATACGATAATTGACTTATGCCATAGGCTTAACGGCTCAGGGCATGGGGAAAGATTTGTTGAATGCAGATACCTCTGCACGCAGGGCATCATAAGCATCCGGCGTTTCGCATACCTTTTGAGCAGCCAAAATGGAGAGGCAACGGCCGATGTAATCTGCCACGCGTATGACATCCTCCTCCTTCATGCCGCGAGTGGTAACAGCAGGCGTACCGATGCGTATACCGGAGGGCTTGTTGGTGGTACCCTTATCGTAGGGGATGGCATTCTTGTTAACGGTGATACCCACTTTATCCAAAGCCACCTGAGCATCTGCACCATTAAGGCCCTTGCCGCTGAGGTCTACCAAGAAGCAATGGTTATCCGTACCGCCGGCAACAATGCGGAACCCAAGGGCGGCCAAGCGGGCAGCCATGGCCTTGGAGTTCTTAACCACCTGCTCTGCATAGGCGCGGAACTCGGGCTTGAGAGCCTCACCCAAGCAAGCGGCCTTGGCGGCAATTACATGCATGAGGGGGCCACCTTGCAGGCCGGGGAACGTGGCACTGTTGAGCTTCTTAGCCCACTTCTCTTTGCAAAGCACCATACCACCGCGCGGGCCGCGAAGGCTCTTGTGAGTGGTGGTGGATACAAAATCTGCATACGGCACGGGGGACGGATGCACCCCGGCGGCTACCAAGCCGGCAATGTGAGCCATATCCACAAACATGATGGCACCCACCTCGTCACAAATCTTACGGATGCGGGCAAAGTCGATAGTGCGGGAGTAAGCAGAAGCACCGGCAAGAATGAGAGCGGGCTTCACCTCGCGAGCCTTGTTTGCGAGCTCTTCATAGTCAATACACTCGGTCTCGGGGTTCACACCGTAGTGAACAACGTTGTATTGCTTACCGGAGAAATTGGCAAAGAAACCGTGGGAGAGGTGACCACCGCAGGCAAGATCCATGGTAAGGATTGTATCCCCGGGCTTAATGCAGGCATGGTACACAGACATATTGGCTTGAGAGCCGGAGTGAGCCTGCACGTTGGCAAACTCGCAACCAAACAAGGCTTTGGCGCGGTCAATTGCCAGCTGCTCCACCTTATCAACAACCTCACAACCACCATACCAACGCTTATCGGGATAACCCTCTGCATATTTGTTGGTGAGGATGGAGCCCTGCGCCTCCATCACGGAGGGGGAGGCAAAGTTCTCGGAGGCGATAAGCTCGATATTGTTATTCTGGCGGCAACGCTCCTCCTCAATAAGGTCTGCCAACTCGGGGTCTGTCACAGAGAGAGGAGAGCCGGAGGCCTTGAGCAAGCGCGGAATATGGCGACCACCTTCAAAATCTGTCTCCATCCAAGCCGTCAGAATCTCCTCCAGCATGTCATTATTCACAAAGGCTGCGGCCAGGCACATCACATTAGCATTGTTGTGAAGACGAGAAAGCGCTGCCACCTGCGGGGAGCGCACCAAAGTAGCACGGATACCCTTCCAGCGGTTAGCGGCAATGCTCATACCAATGCCGGAGAAGCACACAAGAATACCGCGATCCGCACGACCATCCACCACGCGTTTGCAAATGGCATTGGCATAGTCGGAGTAATCGCAGGATTCCTTAGTGAACGGGCCGATGTCTTCTACCGTGTACCCCCAAGAAGTAAGGAGCTCCACAGCTGCTTCCTTCAGTTCCACACCCTTGTGGTCTGAACCGATGACGATGCGAAGGTTTGTATCCATATCTGTGTCTGTTAATCGCCTGACGGGCGAGATTCTACCACATTCCCCCCATGCACGCAAGTGTATATTGCGACTGTTTTTTATTTACACGGCTACAGTAGCAATAACCGGCGCGTGGGGACAATTAGAATCCTTGGCTTATATTGACAGATAAATAGCTGGTTGTGGGGCTGATTAACTGTAGGGCAATAGCCCTTCAATATCACTACCCCGCAATTGGGGGTAATATCACTCGCACAGTAGTGCGAATCTCACCCCGTGAGGGCATAGAAAGCGAGCCGCAGGCGAGACTCGAAGCCCCATGCCCGCAGGGCAACTCGCACCCTGTGCGGGCATAGAAAGCGAGCCCACGGCGAGCGACTCGTCACGGCGTAGGCTTGCCGAAGACAGAAACCACTCGTACCGATAAGTAACAGATGAGAACCCGTGAAACGGATGACAGTTAAGTTGGGTTTCAATTTGCAGCTATGGCTAAAAAATTACCCATATTTCAATACTTTGAGCAATTTTGTTGAACAATCCGGACTTATTACAATTTCTATTCGTACAGTCGAATTTTCCACTCGAACTTCATTTTTACGGTTCATTACCGCCCCGAAGTTGTTCTTCAAGTCAGGAATTCCTCCTCTTCGAAGCTCCGAGCGAACTTTCACAGCAATGCGCATATCGCGTCGGTTGTACCTAAAAACAACCTCAAACAGAAAGCATTCATTGTGAGGTTGTTTTTACGTTAGACTAATATATCACTGAATGTTCCCATCTAGTGACTCGTCTAGTTAATTCTTCACAATAACCAATTTTATTTATTCTTTATAACTCAAACGTTTACCGCTGAGTGTATTGAGTAGAACTTGCTAACCGAGACACTAGAAGACATAGACAAGGTAAAATGCTGATGTAGCAAAAAGAGGTGAAAAAGAAACAGACAAAGCAACCTGACAGGTCGAACAAGAATTGCATTGAAAAAACACCCTTTATATATTTTGCGAGCTTTGTTTAATCTCACTGGTTAATTTTATCATTTTCCCACTCATAAAAAAGGCTTTTTACCATTTTATAATATTGATAATCCGTAGATTCTACCTTCTTTGGCCGTATATACTTATTAGAATTATTAACGAATCTAACATTGCCATTGTTATAATTTACATAAATTCCGACCTCTTTAAAACCAAATTTTGATTCAGGCGTAGTCATGAAAAAATATTCCTCACCATTTAACGAAATAAAATAAAGACTTTCTTTTATTTCATTTGTTTTTAAATACGCTTTAGCTATCAGATATGCTTCTTTCGCGGATATTGGAGTTTTATCATGGATTTCATATAACTCACGATCGATGTCATGATAAACATAATCTTGATGAAATAAGGGACTACCTAAACAATGTGTTGAAAAAACAAAAAACATCATGAATAATTTTATAATACTTAACTGCAACACTTTGCCATCCACCCTACAAAGAGGCATCTTACTAGTTTTCATGAGTTTAATTCGAGGTATGAGGTGAATAAGTTTAAACTGGCACCATTCTTTCGACACTGAGGAAGCCCATTTAAGCTCCCTCCCTTGTGCTCATCTGGCGCATGTGATTCTTATATCATTCTATCCCCCCTTATGTCAATCCATTTTTGTCGTGATATTGTAGCGGGATTTTGTAGCGTTGGCATGGCATCCCGAACGTAGCGACGCGAGCTGTGCCGGAGCGGAAAAATTGCGCCAAAAATTCGACGGAAGAGGCTGGCGTAGTTTTCCCTATACATCTGAGGACTACGGTTCTAAAGCGATGAATGAGGTCTATTAGCTTGTCTTTGTTGATTCGTATCATTTGGTCGCCGGGTTCCAGTTTGATGTCTTTGCTATTGAGGGTAATACTTATAGTGGCTTGGCCAGCCTTTTTCAGATTGTATGTGGCCAGCTTGATTTCGACCACTTCGGAAGTTTCCGGATTTTTGGGCTCAACGCTGGATTCCTGAGCCGGGGCTTCGGCGGTCGGCTCCACGTCCGTCACGTCACGGGCTCGTTTAATTCTTCTGCAAGTTCGGCTTCTCGGGCTTCTTCGACTTCCTGCCACAGGGCGGCTTCGATTTCAACATCTCTGTGCAACTCAGGTCGAAACGTCTGTATTTCATAGTCTACCGACCTAATCCCCAAAACAAAAAGCTGAATTTTGTCTTTCGTTTGTAACTTTATTTTTAACCCACTCTTCCTAAGTCGCTTACAATGCAACAAAACTTTCGACCCCCATTGGCGTATTCTAAATGATTTTTATAACTTTGGGCATCCCTAAAAACTCAACAAAAACTATTTATCTTGCATCCTACGGATCTCCGGGGCCCCTACAAATTGGTAGTTGCGGGGGAGAACCCGCGAGCGGTAGCGAGCCGAATTTTTGAGCCCGTGAAGCGGGCGACATTTCAAATAGCGAGTGGTGGAGCCGCGCAGCGGCGCAACCACTCGAATTAATTAATTATAAAGGGAACCCGTGAAACGGGTGACACTTAAGTCATGTTAAA
>SUVJ01000048.1 GCA_015062045.1 Akkermansiaceae bacterium | reverse complement strand
GCTCCGGGCTTACGCCCTGCGCTATATACATCTGTCGGCCTCGTCGTCAACGCTAACGCGCCGACGCCTCGGGCTCGGGGGTGTTTTCTTTCGTTTAGCAGGGGCTTACGCCCCTGCCTAAGCTATTTCGCCCCCATACGGGGGCTATCAAATTCGGCGGGCATTCGCCCGCGGGTACGATATTTTTTTTGCGGGGCTCAAAAATCGGCTCGCTAACGCTCGCGGGGTCTTCCCCACAACTACCAATTTGTGAGGGTACCAGAGTTTCTAGAGGTCCCCAATTTACAATTTAAGAGAGAGTGGCTTACGCTAGGACACATGTGTTGAATACATCCAAAATAAAAAATCCAAAATTCAAAATTCCAAAATCCCCGGCACTCTATACGAGAGCCGGGGATTGGTGTGTAAGTCAGAGAGATAAGAGAAAAGAGGGATTAAGCTTCTGCCTCTTCATCCTTGCGCTTGGGCATTTTGCCCGTGGTGAAGTACTGCTCAATTTCCTCAAGCGTGCGACCCTTGGTCTCGGGCATGAAGAAGGCGGCCGTGATGAAGTAGATAACCGTGAACCCGGCAAGCCAGAAGAACACACCGGAGTAACCGGCGGAACCTACCCAGGGCAGGAAGGTACCTGCAATGGTGGTGGAAACGGTCTGGTTGATGAGCAGGGCAATGGCCATGCCGTTGGCGCGGATGCGGTTGGGCATGAGCTCGGAGAGAGCCAGCCATACGCACACGCCGGGGCCGGCTGCGTAGAAGGCGATGAACACCACGAAGAAGCCTGTTACAGCCCAGCCGGTGATGGGGGAGGGTTTCATGCCTACCTCTGCGCGGGCAATCTTAACCTCCTTGAGGGAGCCTACCTCGGGCTTATCCTGCCAGAAGCATATGTTGTCAATGAAGTTGGGCTCGGCAGCGAAGTCGGGGGAGATGATCACGCGGTCGCTGTTTTTCTCAAGCTTCTGGATGGTGGCGATGATGTCGTCCTTCTTGCTTTCGTCTACCAGGGTAAGCTCACCCTTGCGCAGCTTGTCGGAGAGGGAGAGTGTTTTCTCCTCACCGGCGGAGGTTTGAGACTTCAGGAAAGCCTCTTTAGCTTTGGCGAGGTCAACGGAGCCGGCGTCCAGAGCCTTATCCTCGTACACGAGGGGGGTAACATTGCCGGCGGCATCCTTAACCTGCACGCCCTCCAGCTTCTTGAGCTCGGCAGCGCGGTCGTAGTACTCGGCAACAACCTGGTTGTCGCTGCCCTGGTTGTAGGTAACGATGAGCTGTACGCCGTCCAGCACCTTGCCGTCCTTAACAAGCTCTGCATTATCGGCAGCGGCATTCTTAACCACATCCTCAATGGAGACGGCGAGCTGAGCACCCTGCTCGTTAGCAGCGGTGAGTTGCTTGTTGAGCTGCTTGGTTACATAGGGGGTAACATCCACACGGTTGTTCTCTACCATGAGGAACATGGAGCCCACGCCGGCAAGACCAACGATGATACCCAGCGTGCCCATCTTGAGCAGGAAGGTGCGGCCTTTTTTGTCAACCAGGGTCACGGCCACGATGGTCATGAGCATGTTGACAATCTTGATGGCAAGGTCTGCATAGTTGGCGGTTTCGCCCTCAAGGCCTGCCTGTTGGAAAATCTTAACGGAGTAGTTGAGCACGGAGTTAATACCCGTAGCCTGCGTGCAGGCCAATACCACTACTGCCAGAAGGAAGGGGATAACATATTTACGCTGGAAGAGGGTGTCGCCCTTGGCGGCCTCTGCCATGGCGGCTTTGTCTGCGGCCTCCTTGGCATCTGCGGCCTTCATCTCGTCAAGAATCTCTTTGGCGGCCTCCTCACCGTTGTTGGCGGCAAGGGCAAGCAAGGCCTCATCCTCACGGCCGTTGCGATACAGCCAGCGCGGGGATTCCTTGAGCTTGAAGGCACCGAAGAAGAGGATGATGCCGGGGATGGCGGAGCACCAGAAGATGACCTGCCAGGCGATAATCTTGTCGGTATCTGCCACCATAACATCTGTAGCAGCACCCACACACATGGTGGTGATAAGACCAATAAGAGCGGCGAACACCAAGCCTACCGTGAGCATGAACTGGAACATGCCGGTACCCTTACCGCGGGAGTCGGCGTCCAAGCATTCTGCCAGGTACATGGGCACTACCACACCTACCAAACCGGCGGATGCACCCTGAAGAATACGGCCGGCCATCAGCAACCCGAATACACCACCCGAGAAGCAGATAACAGGTATGCTCAGCGTGAACAGCAGGGCAGAGATGATGATGACTTTCTTGCGCCCCAACCACTCGGCCAACATGCCGGCGAACAGGGAGGAAAGCACCGAACCTGCCAGCACAGCAGCAACCACAAGGGAAATCTCCTGCGGCGTGTAGGTGGAGGTTTCTTCAATATACGGAAGAGCCGCAGCAATCACACCTACGTCTATACCGTAGAGAAGACCGCCAAGGCCAGCCATTACCATCAGGTAAAGGGCATATCGTTTTACCGAAGCCGGGAGCTCCGTTTTCGTTGCGTCTGTACTCATAACGGTTTCATTATACCACTATCATTCCTCAGTGCAAGCCCGAAATATATTTTTTGAGCCACCTCTATGTTAAATTTTACCTTGCAAGCGTTTTTTGTAATTGATTGAATCAGCACCCCCCTGCCGAACAGCCATGTACGGCACCCTGCGATATACACAAAACGGCAGCCGACCATGAGGGGGACGACTGCCGTTGAAAGGAAGGGTTATGCGGTTAATTACGCTTGGGCGTCCTCCTTCTTACGGGGAAGGAAGAAGAAGATAAGGCCACAAACAATCATGAGCATACCGGCAACGCTCAGCGGGAGACCGAGTCCCACATTGGCGTCTTTCAGGTACCCACCTAACCAGCTGATAAGGGCACCTGCACCCACGGAGGTAAGGTTAAGCATACCATAGCCCGTGGCGGCAAAGCGCTCGTCAATCTGTGAGCGCAGCACCGGCATGAGGGTGGCGTCCAAAGACCCCTGAGCTACACCCTGCATGGCAACCAATGCTAATGTGGCGGTGAGACCGAACTCGATGGGCAGCCCCAAGGCAGGCAACATGGCAATAACCACACAGGGGCCAGCCAAGCAGAAACCGATACCGGGCACAAAGGCTCGGCAATTGGGGTTACGGGTGCGGGCATACCAAGCATCGGCAGCTACGGCCGCAAGAAGAACGGCACCATACTTAGCAAAGTTAATCCATGTGGTGGCTTGGGGGCCTGCATCTGCCTCAGACAAACCGAACATGTCAATAAGCAAGCGCGGATACCACCCCATGAGGAACCAGTTTGCAAAACCGGCAATGGCATACGCTACCAGCAGCATAATGAAAGCACGGCCGGAGAACAAGCTCTTGAGCACTTCTCCCACGCCGAAGGTTTCTTCGGCAGGCTTGCTATCCTCCGTCGTTGACTCCTCAGTCGCAGGGGCAGCAACGGCATCGCCCTCAGGATCACGCAAGAAGAAGATAACAATAAGACCATAGGCTACACCGATGAAGCCGAAGGTCTCAAAAGTAAGACGCCAACCGAGCTGGCAGGGATTGCCGGCCATCATAGCACCATAACCGGCAAGAATCTGGCCGGCATAAATACCACTCATGTGCAGGCCTGTTGCCATAGAGCGGGTTTTGCCACGGTGATAGTCCGTGATAAGAGCCAAAGCTGCGGGGATGTAGAAGGCCTCGCTCACACCCATGAGGGCGCGCCAGAAAATAAGCTCCTCAAAGCTGGAGGACATACCGGTCATATAGGTAACAACGGACCATACAACCAAGGACATCAGGATGATGAACTTGCGGCTGAAGCGGTCTGCCAAGTAACCGCCTACAGGACTGAGCGCAGCGTATACGATAAGGAATGCGGAAGTAACGGTACCAAATTGACCCTGGGTCATTTCGATGGCGTCGTTACCCTCGGTAATAGATTGATTGAGCACAGCCAACAGCTGGCGGTCAAAATAATTGAGCATAACCACTACCCAGAGCACAGCCACACAGGCCCATGCCCACTTGGTGGGTTTCTCAGAAATATTGACTACTTTCTTTGCGAAGCCGTTTTTCACCCCCAACACAATAGCAGCAACGGCTATGCAAAGGGAGAGAATGATGGTGGAGGGAGCCAAATTCGAGCAACTGTGGAGAAAATCCACCATAAACTGCTTAATCGGCCCTAATTCTTGAGATGTATCAGCTAGGGATATCATAATTGATTAGTTGTTGATTTGGATATTAGATATAAGTGGTGTACGAACACCGGGATGAGTTTCGCCGGAGATGATATAGATGCTGTCATCCCACTGAACGGCGGGGCAGGTAGCAACGCCGGTAGCATTGTTACCCTCCTTAACCCACTGCCCGGTGGCGGGGGTGAAGGAATAGACGGTCTTATTTTGACCGGGGTGGATAGCAGGGGGGTTGCCGGTGAGGGAAGCACGGTAGAAATTACCGGGGTCTCCCGCAACGACGTAAAGTTTACCGTTAACGGCCGGCAACGGGTTGGCCGCGCCCACCAACGGCTCGGGCATGGGAGCAGTGCTGCTCCATGTATCGGTCTCCGGCTCATAGCACAATGTACTGTGCAGGTAGGTACGCTCGGCAGCGCCCTTGGCATCGGGGTGCAAAGAGCAACCGCCCGTCACATATATTTTACCGTCAATCACACCGGCTGCAGCTAACATGCGCGCCTCGGGCATGCGTGCAAGCTCTTGCCAGCCTTTGTTGGGTGCTGCCATATCCAGCACAAAGCTACGGGAAAGGCAGGTAACGGAGTCTGCCTTTTCCTGCCCGCCCATCACATACAATTTGGTACCTATCACGGCAAAAGCGGGGTAGGCTATCGTGGTGGGTAAGTCGGGCAGCATGGAGGTTGAGGCCTCATTACCTTTGAGCTCGGTGCAGGTTACGGTGGCTAAGTGACCATCGGCATTGCAACCGCCGGCAATAATCATACTTTTACCACAGGCGGCGTATGCAGCATAGCCAATGGGGGCGGGCAAGGAGCCTATGGTTACCGCTTGCGGTGTGGTACAACCCTTGCTCAAATCCATGAAGCAAACATCCCCATAAAACGCCTTGGCTCCTCGTTCTGCCGGGGTTTTGGCTCCGGGTTTGGCATTGGGGAAATTGGCTCCTCCGGTCATAAGGATACCCCCGGTTTCAGGTATCAACACAGCGGCCATGCCGGCACGCCCTACTTTATCAGGAATCTGCAACCATGTATCGGACGCCACGGAAGTAATATCTGCCATGGCGGAGCCGACGCAGAATGCAGTCAAAGCCGATATAACGAGTAAACGATTCATACAGATACGCTTAGTTTAATTTAGCCCCCCATACTTGGTTGGAGCGTTTGCCGGGGCGTTGCTCGCCGTTAATGATAACGGCCAGGCCGTTCCACTCTGCGCAGGGCAGCACGGCGCGTGCCACGGCCATTTCTCCGGCATCCTTCCATTCCCCGCACTTGAGGCAGTAGCAAAGGGTGAAGTTGTGGAAACCGGGGTGATTTTGCGGGGTAAAGCCTTTTACGGTGGCGTCATCGCCGCCCAACAGGTAGATGCGCCCGTTGATAACAGGGGCGGGGGTGGGGCCTGCTGCGCAGAAGTGCGGCAGCTCGGGCAGTTGCTGCCAGCCCGCAGCCTCGCTGTAGCTCCAGGCCTCGGTGAGCATGTCTCGCACCTTGCGGCCGGCCTCACCATCTTTCAGGCCTATACCGCCCAGCACGTAGATGCTGTCGCCCACGGTTGCCATTTGTTGCAGGAAACGCCCGCGTGCAGGCAAGGCGGGGCCCTCGGTCCAGGATTCTGCGGCGGGGTCGTAGACCCACATGCGGCTCTCGGCATCTTGCTCGCCGGGGGCAACACTGCCACCCTGCACATATACCTTGCCGCCCATCACTGTGGCAGCATGCCCGGTAAGGGTGGTGGGCAGCGGGGGCAGCTCTTTGCAGTGCACGCTGCTGCCATCCCACGTGAGCAGGTAGCAATCTGCCACGGCTCCGTTGGCATTGCTGCCGCCAATCAGCATAACACCTTGGGGCAAAGTGGCCGTGGCACCATACCCCAGGGGTTTGGGCAGCGGGGTGCTCTCCACCCAGCTGTCACTGCCGGCGGGCATCACAAACACGCGGTCGGTCCAGCGTTTGGGGCCGCCCTCCCACAGCGGTTTTTCGGGGAAATTGGCACCGCCGGTAACAATAAGAGCCCCATTACTCACACCGGCGTAGGAGCCTGCGTAACCCTCTGCATCCGGCAGGTCTGCCAGTTGCACCCAATCAAGAGAAAGTTTTTTACAAGTCATTACACCTAAACTCTAGCAAAAACACGTTACCCATGCAAGTAAAATTCCCCCACCGCCACAAATTGAGGCTTGCATGACGGCTATTTTTCTTGCCTCTGCTTTTGGCAATGGGCTATAATGCGCTCGCGCGTGAGTAAGAGCCGTAAAACAACCATTTTTCGCATTGCCTTCCCTGTTCTGTTAGTGGGTGGGCTGGTAACGCTGTGCCTGCATTTTTGCACCGGCGGAGAGCCGGGTGATTTGACGGATGTTTACGCCGCAGATACCCCCCGCAGCGTATTGCCGCAGCAATTGATGCCCGGCATGGTAACATTGACGGCAGAGCAGATTGCCCGCATACCGGTATCGGATGGGTTTCAATGGCCGGTAGGTGCCCCGGGGCTGGCGTTTATGTATGATGCCCAAGGATTTGGCGAGCGCAACGGCAAGCGCGGCGGCTACCACTCCGGGCAAGACCTCAACGGCATCGGCGGGCAGAATACGGATTTGGGAGAAACCGTGCGCGCAGCATCACGCGGCAGGGTGGTCTATTGCGGCACCCCCTCTGCCGGTTGGGGCAAGGTAGTGATATTGGCACACCGCCTCCCCGGAGATGATAAGGTTTACCAGAGCATGTATGCCCATTTGCAGGATGTTAACGTGGGCTACGGAGACACCGTGTGCCGCGGGCAACAAATAGGCACCATCGGCACGGCAGAGGGCGTGTACTTAGCACACCTGCATTTTGAGATTATAGCCTCCCGCGCCGTAGAGGCGGGTATAACCGCCTACAACCCGCAAGGCACCATGAACCGCCTGAACCCGCAGGAGTTTATACACGCGCACCCTGCCCCGCCTTTCCCGGACCCCATGTGGGATGTAGCCGCCAAACTTAAACTCAACGAGGCATTTTCTGCCGGTTCTTTATAACATTTAACCTTTAGTATTAACTATGAAACGCAGTATCGTACTTTTTCTTCTTACCTTTTTAGTCACCGCCGGAGTGGTAGGCTCCTTTTACTACTACAAGAGCCAACACATGCCTGCAAGCGGCACTGCACCTGCCCCGAAAAAGCCGGTAGCAGAGCAGAAGCCTGCCACCACAGAGCAAAAGGATACGCAAAAGGCGGATACCCCCGCCACCACTCCTGCCAACAAACCTGAGGTGAAGAAGGATAAGCCTGCTCAACCCACAGATTTGCCGCTCGTGCTGCCGGAGCCTGATACCACCACCCCGGTAAAGGATGCGGACACACCTGCCGCCACCACCCCCACCCCGACTGACGAGCAGAAGGAAGAGGAGCTCAAGCTGCCCGAGGGCGTTAAGCCCAACAACGAAGCTCACAAGGCTGCTCTGCTTGCCGTAGAGGCTTTCAAAACGGAGGACCCCGCCGCTGCCATTCAGAAAATGGTGGATACAAAACAGGTTAGCCCCGAGGCCGCTGCCGTTATCAGCGATTGGTTTAAGAGCAACGAGCCCTCCGGCGTGGAGGAGATAGGCGATATCCGCAACCATGCGGACGGCACCAAGACATACCGCTACCGCATTACCACCGCCAACGGTAAAAATGATTTGCTGGTGGATGTGCTCACGGACAAATCCGGCCGCAACCCCTTTATTTCAACGGCAGCCACCACGCCGTCCGACAAGACGATGTTCCTGGCATCCAGCGACTCCATGACGGTGGCAGAGGGCTTTATACAAGCCGTGAGAGAGGGCAACATGGGCAAAGCCCGCGCCATGGTAAACAACAAAACGGTGTCTGCCGCCACGCTGGCCGGCCTTTGCATGATTTTTGAGGAAGGCACCTTTGTGCTGAGCAACAAAACACCTATTCGCAACACGGTAATTAACCCGCAGGCTGCCATGTATTTGGTGTATGTGGTGCCCTCCGACAACCCCGATGCCCCCAAGGTGGATGCCAACCACATTGCCATGACCCTGAACCGCACAGCAGAGGGCTGGCAGGTTACCGGCGTGGGCACGGACCGCCTGTTGGACATCTACCTGACCGGGGCCCAAAAGGAGGGTGGCCGCTACTTCCCCATTGTCAAAAACCCCAAGGGTGGCGAATCTTTGGCTCTGTACTTTGATTTTGATGATGCCAACCTGACCCCGCGCTCCGAGCGTCAGCTGCAAATCGTGGCAGATATTCTCAAGGAGAGCCGGGGCAAGCTTGATATTGCCGGGCATACGGATGACTTGGGCTCAGAGGAGTACAACCTCAAGTTGTCTGAGCGCCGTGCGGAGTCCGTGCGCAACGTGCTCATCAAGAACGGCGTTGCCCCGGAGCAAATTACCACCAAGGGCCTTGGCAAGAACGAGCCGCGCCAGTTGATTGCAGAGTCCGACAATGAGGACCAGCTCGACTTCAAACGCGGTGAAAACCGCCGCGCAGAGATTTATCTTGACTTTGAGTCATGAACTACACCCTGAGGCCCACTGCCACGGGGCATGACTACGCCGCAGAGCTCAACCCCGAGCAGTATGCTGCCGTTACAACGGATGCTCGCCATGCGCTGGTAATAGCCGGCGCAGGCAGTGGCAAAACACGCACGCTCACCTACCGCGTGGCACGCTTGTTGGAGTGCGGGGTTGCCCCGTGGCGCATTTTGCTGCTTACCTTCACCAACAAAGCTGCCAGAGAGATGCTGGAGCGCGTGGCAGCCTTGGCCGGCATGGGGGCCGGGCAGATTTGGGGCGGCACTTTCCACTCCGTCGCTAACCGCATTTTGCGCCTGCATGCCACACGCCTGGGCTACCAACCCGGCTTTACCATATTGGATGGCGACGACCAGCGCGCCCTGTTCCGCGCCCTTACCAAACAATTTGCCGGCAAAACCGCCAAGAGTGAGCGTTTTCCCAAGGCAGAGGTGCTGCAAGGGCTGCACAGTTTAGCCATTAATACCGGCCGCAGCTGGCAGCTCACCCTGCGCACGGACTACGCCCAACTCGATAAGCATGAGGAGGCCATCGGCAAAATTTTTGATGCCTACCATACCCGCAAGATGGAGAGCAACGCCATGGATTTTGATGACCTGCTCACCAACCTGCTCAAGTTATTGCAAGAGCATGAGGATATTCGTGCAGACCTGCAAGGGCGTTTCCTGCATGTGTTGGTGGATGAGTACCAGGACACCAACATTCTGCAGGCCTCTATCGTGGGGCTGCTGGCAGGCGGGCAGCAAACCTCGCTCATGGTGGTGGGGGATGACGCGCAGAGCATTTACTCTTGGCGCGGGGCAGATGTTGACCACATCTTCCGTTTCTCGGACACCTACCCCGATGCCGAGGTGTTTAAAATTGAAACAAACTACCGCAGCGTACCGTCCATACTGGAGATTTCCAACGCGGCTATCTCCAACAACACACGCCAATTTGCCAAAGTATTGCGCCCCGCAAGAGATAACGGCCGCATGAAACCTGCCGTTATACCCGCCCCCGATAACCGCACCGAGGCGCGCTTTATTGCCCAACGCATTGATGAGCTGATGGCCGCAGGTATTGCCGGCAAAGACATTGCAGTGCTCTACCGCGCGCATTTCCACAGTATGGATGTGCAGATGGAGCTCACCCGCAACCATATTCCCTACCGCATTACCAGCGGCTTGCGTTTCTTTGAGCAGGCGCATATTAAGGATGTTGTGGCTTGGCTGCGCCTGTTATCCAACCCCAGGGATGAAGTGGCCTTCCGCCGCATTGTCTCCACCTTTCCGCGTGTGGGCGAGGCCACTGCCACCAAATTATGGCAGGCGTGGTACAGTGTGGCAGATGCTTGGTTGACCGCCCACCCCGACTCCGCTTGCATTACCGCCCCGCACAGTGAGGTATTTGCCAAAATGACCGTGCCCGCCGCAGCAAGGCCGCATTGGGGCGGGTTCCTGGCCTCCATGGATGCCCTGCACCCGGCAGACCAAGTGCTTACCCCTGCCGAGCTGGTGCACAAGGTGCAAAATTTTATGGATGCGCACCTGCGCGCCTCTTACGAAAACTATGAGGAGAGGCTGGAGGATATCTCTCAGCTCACCCGCTCTTTGTCCGATGCTGCGGATTTGGATGCCTTCCTCAGCCAAGTAGCCTTGCTCAGCGAGGATGATACCCAAACGGAGGTAGACCCGGACTGCGTGACCCTAAGCACTATACACCAAGCCAAAGGACTGGAGTGGAAGGTAGTGTTTGTGATTTTCCTGGGCGAGGGCTTGTTCCCGCATTACCGCGTGATTCAAAGCTCAGACCCCGTTGCCGTGGAGGAGGAGCTGCGCCTGTTTTACGTGGCCCTCACCCGTGCAGAGGACCAGCTCTACCTCAGCTACCCCCGCTACAACGGCCATAGTTACGATAGCCAGTTCTGCCCGCCCTCCCGCTTTCTCACCGCCCTGCCGCCGGAGCTTTACGAGCTGTGGAATTTGTAAAATATCAATAATTTACTTTTTGTCGGGAGAGCATCCGCGAGCGTTAGCGAGCCAAACTATTGAGCCCCGGAGAGGGGCGATATATGGTAGCCCGGCGGTGGAGACCCGAAGGGTCGAAACCCCGGGAAATATGCAAAAATAAATGCGAACCCCGGCAGGGGTGGCATAATGTTGTGCATTGAATTGAGGCGTTATATGTATTTTGCTCCCATATTTAAGCCTCGCATTATGTCACCCCTCACGGGGTTCCTGTTTATTTGTTCCGGTTCCCCGGGGTTCCGCCGCTCACGCGGCTTCACCGCCGGGCTACCCTATACCGCCCCTCGCCGGGGCTCTGATTTCGGCGGGCATTCGCCCGCGGCGCAAATCTTACCCTGTTTGGGTGTAGAAATCGAGCCACAGGCGAGTCTCGAAGCCTCAGCCCGCTCAAGCGGGCGGCATTTCAAGTAGCGAGTGGTGCAGCGAGCCAACGGCGAGCGACTCGTCACGGCGTAGGCTTGCCGAAGACGGAAACCACTCGTACCGATAAGAATCAAATTTGAACCCGTGAAACGGGTGACAGTTAAGTTGGGTTTCAATTTGCAGCTATGGCAATTTTTTTTCGGCGCGTCGCTATGCTCCTTGCATGATAGCTCGCCTACGGCTCGCATGATAGTTTTACATGATAGCGGGGCATGATAGTTCGCATTCGCTCACATGAAGGGCTCCTCCCCGACAAATACTAATATATCAGTCAATATGAGCGAAGGCCTCTCATTGTACCCACGCGTAGGGGGTTACTGTTTATCCTCCTTATCGCTCTTAACCAAACGAGCGCAGCAGATGATGAAGAGCCCCCAAGCGATACCGCAAGAGAGGACCATGGTGATAATGCCGGCAAGTGTCATGATGTTTTAATCTGGTTTATGGGTTTTATGGAAACTGGGTGAGGTACGGATAACAAAGGCCATGAACAGGGCTACCATCATAATCCACACCAAGGGGAAGACGGCACCGGGTTTCATGGCAATGAGGTTGGCAATGTGTTGATTGGACTCAACAAAGAGTGTCTTGTACGCCCAAGATACAAAGATGATGAGCATGAATGAGGGGGTAACCCAAGTGATAATAAACGCAATCGGGCGCGGTATCAGCATACTTGAGCCGTGCCGCAGCTCTGCCAAGCCTTTGTGTGGCCCCCATACCACACAGAAGAGGTACAGGTAGAGCCCGGTGGTGAGGTAAAGGCTGAGGTTGCCGAACCAAAAATCCATGGTATCCATGGCCAGCAGGCCCTGCGTAAACCACGTAACCAACAGTGTACCGCACACCAAAATAAAGCCCAGCAGAGTAATGCTCTGCACGCGTTTAAGCCCCCAAAACTCCTCCAAAAAGGCAATACCAGGCTGCAGCATGGAGATGGCACTGGTAATGGCGGCGATGAACAGCAGAAAGAAGAACAGCGTGCCGAAAAATTGTCCGCCGGGCATGCTGTTAAACACTTGGGGTAGCGTATTGAACCCCAGCCCGAATACGTTGGTGGTGGCTGCGGCGGCTACCCCTAAAAAGCCCACGGCTGCGGGTATAATCATAAGCCCCGCTAAACCGATTTCGGTGGCGGCATTGGCCATATTGGCGGTGAGGGAGCCTAGTGCCACATCTTTATGACGGCGCACGTAGCTGGCATAGGTGCAAACGGTGCCAAAACCGACGGAGAGCGAAAAGAAGACCTGCCCGGCGGCAGCCAACCACAAATCGGGGTTGAGCAGGCCTTGCCAAAGGCTGATGTGTTTTTCCTCTATCTGCACACCCGGGTTGGCCGCTTGCAGGGCAGCAATTTGCTGCGTTTTTTGCTCCGGCGTGGCATCGGCAGGCACCATATCAAGCGTTTTATGGGTGGTAGCATCCACCAACATCACCTTATCGGGGTTCCACATGTAGCCCAAGCCCTCGTTAATGTTACGGTGGGGGTAGGCGGGGTCGGGGGTGCCCATGGTCAGCACTCTCACCAAAATGATAATGCAGGTAAGCAGCAGCACCGGCATGCTCCATTTACAAAACCACTCTATGCCCTTGCTGACCCCGCGGTAAATAAGGTAAAAATTGAGTATTAATACTATACCGAAAAAGACCAAGGTGTTTTGTTGCCCATTAAATACGCTGCCATTGCCGGCAATGCCTACATAATCATTAAAAAACTGCCCGTATTGAGCCGCGTTGCTGAAACTGAGCTCGCCCGTGGCGGTATGCCATGCGTAGCCCAGGGTCCAGGCCTCCAGGTAGATGTAATACATGCACAGTGCCAAGGGAGCCAACACACCGGCTATGCCCAGGTACTTCCAGGCGCGGGAGCCGGAGAGGCGGTAGAAGATGGCAGCCGTGCTGTGCCCGCCCAGTGAGCCGCCACGGCGGCCAATGCTCCACTCTACCCAGCTGATGGGAATGCCCAGCAGCAAGAAGCCGATAAAGTACGCAATCATGAAGGCACCGCCCCCGAACTGTGCTGCCAGACCGGGGAAGCGTAAGAAGTTACCAAACCCAACGGCACTGCCGGCCACGGCCAGCATGACGCCGAGGTTACTATTCCAGCTCTCAGATTTTTTTTGTTCTGCCACGGTATGTTTATGAGAAAGGTTCGCGATCGTATTTCGTTTCCAGATTTTCGCCATGCTTAAAGCGGCGAGAGGTACGGACTATAAAACAGAAGAAAAGAGTAACCAATACCACCCATACCAGCGGGAAGATGGCCCCTGCCTTGCCCTCTATTATATTGGTTATGTGCTTGCTCTGTTTAATGAAGAGGTTTTGGTATAACCACGAGCCGAAGATGGTAACCATAATGCAGGGTGTTACCCAGTTGATAAGGAAGGCAATGTTGCGGCCGATGGGTATGGCAGCCCCGCTGCGCAGCTCTGCCAAGCCGGCAGGGGTGCCCCACACGTTGCGGAACATAAAGAGGAAGAGCGCAGAGCTGATATAAAGGCTCATGGTGCCCACCCAAAAGTCCAGCGTATCCAACGCCAACAGGCCGTTGCCCGTAAACCAAATGACAATCAACGTGCCCACCATCAGCATGAGTGCCACCAAGCATACGCTCTGCACGCGCCGCAGGCTCCAAAACTCCTCCACAAATGCCACCGCCGGCTGCAGAATGGAGATAGCACTCGTAATGGCCCCGATGGACAATAAGACAAAGAATAAAGTGCCGAAGAAGTCGCCACCCGGCATACTGTTGAATACCTGGGGTAACACGTTGAAACCCAAACCGAATGTGCCTGCACCTGCCGCTGCCGCCACCCCCAGCAGGGATACCGCTGCGGGTATAATCATCATGCCTGCCAGGCCTACCTCTGCCACCTCGTTAGCAGAGTTTGCGGTAAGGGAGCCCAGCGCAATATCATTGCCACGCTTCACATAACTGGCATAGGTACAAACAATACCGTAGCCAATGGAAAGGGAGTAGAATATCTGCCCGGCGGCAGCAATCCACAGCTCGGGGTTGCACAGGCCCTCCCACAGGGAGATTTCTCGGCGTTGAATGTCTGCCTTGGGGTATTCTTGCTGCAAGCGGGTTATCTGAGCCGTTTGCTCGGCCTCTGTTGCACCGGCGGGCACCATATCAAGCACTTGCGGCTGCCCGGTGTTGGCGTTAATGTTCGTGGTATCTACCAGCACCACTTTATCGGGGTTCCACATGTAGCCCAAGCCCTGATTCACGTTGCGGTTGGGGTATGTTTCATCGGGGGTGCCCATGGTCAGCACCCTCACCAATACAATGATGGCGGTGAGCAGCAATATGGGCATGCTCACCTTGCTGAACCACTCTATGCCCTTGCTGACACCCCTGTACAACAGGTAAAAATTGGCCATCAGCGCAATGATGAAAAAGATAAGCAAGGTGCTTTCACCACTGAAAAACACGGCTCCATCCTTATTTGCACCGGTAAAGTTGCCGAAAAACTCGCCGTACTCCGCCGAGCTGTTGAAGTTCAAATCACCCACGGCCATATGCCAAGCATAGCCCAGGGTCCAGCCCTCCAGGGCGATGTAATACATGGCAATGCACAGCGGTATCACCACACCGGTCAAACCCAGATACTTCCAATACCGCGAGCGGGAGATCAAATAAAAGATGGATGCCGCGCTGTGCCCGTTTAATCTGCCGCCTTTACGGCCTATGCTCCATTCTACCCAGCTGAGGGGGATACCCATCAGCAAAAAGGCACAAAAATATGCTATCATGAAGGCACCGCCCCCATATTGTGCCGCCAATCCGGGGAAACGCAAGAAATTACCGAACCCTATGGCACTGCCCGCCACGGCCAGCACCACGCCCAGGTTACTGCTCCAATTCTCTGTTTTTACTTTATTGCTCACGGTCAAGAGCACGCATTATACGCTCTAACCTTTGAGCTGTCAAGAATATAGATTTTGAGAAACCTCAGTTTTTTGGAGATTGAACGCCGGGGCGCTTTGCGGGTGCATGAAATGTTTGCCATCACTTTGCCCCTGCATTTTGCAGAAGTGTTATGATTTCTTCATTATTAGCTTCTTTAGCAAGGGAAAGAGGCGTACACCCATCCTCTGTTCTTTTGTTAATTTTTATGTTCGGTGCCGCTAATAACAATCGGACGCATTCTATTCTTCCCTCATCAACTGCGGTATGAAGTGCCGTGTATTTCATGCTGTCAACTTGGTTGATGTCAATTTCGGGAGAATTTAACAATAATTGAACACACTCGGCATGCCCCTCACCTGCTGCACGCATCAGCGGTGTTGATTCAGAATATTTTGTTTTGGAGTTAACCTTAATGGTTGGTATGTTTAACAAAAGCCTCACGCATTTGGCATGCCCATTTTGCGCAGCAAGATGAAGAGGGGTGTTTTTCATGGCATCCGGCGTATTAACTGCTTGGTCGGAGACCTCCAGCAGTGCTTGTAACATATCATGTTTACCTAAGTTGGCAGCCCAGTGCAGAGGTGTGTCACCGTAGGAATCCGCCTGATTGACATTTTGGGGTGAGGTACAAAGCTCTTTGAATTGTTCTGAGTTGTCCGAAATGATGGCCAGATTGATAGGAGACCACGAATGCGTGCGAATGCTCGGCGCAGCCAGCAGGAGCCTGACGCAATCGACCTTTCCCAGTTCCGCCGCTTTATAGAGGGGAGAAACATTACCGTTTTCTTCGATGTTGATATCGGCTTCGGCAGCTATCAAGCGGAACAACAATTCCGTATCATTTTCCTGTATGGCTTGGTATATAGAGGTTTTATAATCAGCACTTTTTATGCCCCGCCTTTCGGCTAAAGCAACAACGGCCTCATGTCTCGATTGTTTGGGCAACCATTCTTTGGCTCTTTCGACCAGTTTTTTCCTTAATAACTCCGCAATTTCCGGCATGCCCTTTTCTGCTATTCTGCTTGTGTTGAACTTCTTGTCGGCAGCATCTATTACCAGAGCAGGAGAGTTTAATAAGAGTTCGGCACATTCTTTTTTCTTGAACACTATGGCATTGCTCAAGGGGGAGTATTTATTGTCATCGGGTAGATTAACATCTATGCCCGGTGCATCGAGCAGTAGCTGTACGCTTTTGATATTGCATTCATTGCTGCATATAGCATAGTTAAGCGGGGTTAATCCGGACTTATCCTGAGTATTGATGTCTATTTCCGCAGTTTGTAAGAGGCGTTTTAAGCAGGCGGGGTGTGCGGTGGCATAATGCAAAGCCGTTGCCTGTCTTTCATCCTGGTAGTTTAAATACGCGCCGGCCTCTATCAGCTTTTGGAGCATGGCTTCATCACCATCCCTTGCGGACCTCAGCAAAAGCGTGCATTTTTGCTGAAAGGACAGCTCACTCATAGCATCGTTTTGCTCTGTGTCGGAATCCGTTGTTTTGTGGGAGTGTGGTTTCTTTTTGTTTGATTCGCGAGAGGCTTTCTTTTTTTTCGGGGCTTTATCCACGCGTGTTGTATTTTGCTTCGTTTCAATCGGTTGGGAATCATCGTTGCAATTAGCCAATAATAAAGCTACAATACAAAATGCTGTATAGCAGACAAATGAATTTCGTTTCATGGCAGATTCTTTATAGATTATTCCGAGTATTCGAGTTCCTTATATCATTTCAGGGTTCATGTGTCAATCTATTTTTGCCCCCGAGCCCCCCCGAGGCGAGGATTTAATCATACCATTACCATGTCGGGAGAGGGGGAAGCAAAAAACAGGCGCCCATAGCGGGAGCCTGTTGAAATAATCGGATAGGATACGGTATGATGATCAGATCTGACCGAAGAGGGTCTTGCCCTTGGACAGAAGGTCATCGGCAGCAACCTGAAGGCGCTCGCAGATACCCTGCTCACCCTTCTTGAGGTAGGAGCGGGGGTCGTATACCTTCTTGTTACCCACCTCACCGTCAATCTTAAGCATGCCGTCGATGTTCTGGCACATGTGCATGACGATGGGCTTGGAGAAGGCGTACTGGGTGTCGGTGTCGATGTTCATCTTAACAACACCGTAGGAGATAGCCTCGCGGATGTCGCAGAGGTCGG
>SUVJ01000047.1 GCA_015062045.1 Akkermansiaceae bacterium | reverse complement strand
ACCCCTCAACCGGGGTTCCGGTTTGTTTGTTCCGGTTCCCCGGGGTTCCGCCGCTACCGCGGCTCCACCACCGGGCTACCATATATCGCCCCTCGCCGGGGCTCTGATTTCGGCGGGCATTCGCCCGTAGGGTATCCCCTACAAATTGCCATTTGGCGAGTTTTTATAGGTCCCCAAATTACCATTCCCCTCATTGTGCCCACTTGTGCTACAATAATTAATCATCTGAACAGTTGCCTTACGGCCCCGGGCAAGGTGTCCCCTTGTTGCAACAGGTTGTATACGTCCACCTGCTGTCCACGAGGGACTGTCACGATAATTTTATCTGTGTAGGCGGTTACGGTAGCATAGCCGGACGCGGTTTCATAGTACAATCTAATGTGTCCCGGACGGGCCAAGGAGGGGAACAGCTTATTTATCTCATTAAACTCATCGTAAATGGCCTGTAGGTTTGGCTCTGCTACGGCAAGTATGCCGGCTATGCGACGTTGATTTTCTACAATGCTTACCATACCGGGCAAATCACGCTGACGGCAAGTTGCGTATGCAACAACAACAGGTTCCGGCAGAGCCGCGACCTTAATCGTGACAGGAAGTCTCTGTCCATCCCTCAGGATAGCGAAATGTATAAATTCTCCCGGGCGAGTGTTGCGAACACTGAGAAGCAAATCTTCCATCGAATCAATGCGTGCTCCATTGTTCTTCAATAATAAATCACCCACCTGCAATCCTGCCTCTTCAGCCGGGCTCCCCGGAATTACCCGCTTAATACGCAACCCTTGGTGACGTGGTAACATGGCGCCATAGCTTTGACGCTCTGCCTCGGTAAGTTGCTCTGTCTGTACACCTATGTAAATATCCGTAACAATTTCCCACCGTTCAGCAATAGACGGCTCCGGCTGAGTTGTCGGTTGAGCACCCAAACAATGCAGCAGAGCTATGAGCAATATTGCTAAAAACTTCTTCATATCACATCTCCTTACAATGAATCCGTACAGGCTGTATATTCAAATTGTTCACAAACACTGACCCCGTATCTGCGATTCGATTTTGCAACGTATGTTTCTCTCGGCAATGGGCTGAATCCGGCTTCCATGGAGCTGTCCAGCTGGCTGAGCAAGGCCCTGTTTCCCTTATTCATGCTCGGTTGGCACCCACTGTCTGTAGCTGCGCTGTCTGCATGGAGCTCATTTGCCACGGGCTCCTTATGCATCAGATACCCGTACACCACAAATCCCGACAGCACGAGGCAAGCCGCCACCACCTGTACCGATATCCTATAAAACCGTTCACGCGCCACGCGATTAGCTACGCCATCAATTTCACGGAGCAGTCTTTCCGTTAACGCATCGCTCATGCGGCAGCATTGTCTGTCGTGCTCAGCCATCTCATGCAGCAGAGCTTCAACATCATCACATGTATAGCGTTCTTTCTTCATACATCTTCTCTTGATAAATTGTTTCGCAGTTGTTCCAGCGCGGCACGCAAACGTGCTCTTACGGTGGATTCCGGCATGTTCAGACGCTTAGCTATCTCTGTTAGCGGTAATTCATCCCATATTTTCATGAAAACAATACGGCGATTAAGCGGTGCCAATGCCTCAAGCATCTGCCGAAGCTGCCTATGTTGTGCATTGGCATCCGTCGGCGGAAACACAAAAGACTCAACCATCTCGGTCTCGCCATATCGACGCTCTGCCTCCAAACGGCGGATATTCTTTTGCTTTTGCCGGATGGCTGCATTGCGGATGGCTGTGTATGTGTACGGCAACCACTCATGTTGAGGCAATTTTCCTTTGAGGAACGAGTTGGTAACTTTTCCGATTACCTCAGATAACAAGTATTCTGCATCTGTCATGCTATCCACTTGCCTCAAGGTAAACCCCATCAGCAAATGCCTGTGCGCAAGAAACCACCCCGAACATTCCTGCCGAAGCTGTTTATTGCGTCTGGAAAATGGATAAAACATGCAGTTCTCATTATATATAATCATTCTCAGCATAGCAAACCGCCACTTTTTTTGAAAAAAATTGAAAAAAATCCATTTTTTACTGCGAATTCGTAGCTGAGATGTGTTAACATAGGTGTAGAGAGAAGAGTTTCTTATGAAAGACAAACACATCGGTATGAAGAACGGATTCTGCATTATTGGGAACAAAGCAGGATTTTCCGGTTGGCTGGTCAACCTGTTGGTGGGTCTGTTTCTGGCTACAGGTGTTTTGGCATTGGTTGGCTGTGCACAAAAAACATCAGTATTCGGCGGTAAAAAATTAGTGTTAGAGATTCCGGATGCTCCTATGAGTTTCGAGTTTCCGCAAGGGGATGAATATTGTTTGACGAGGGGAGAAAACACGGAGCTCCCGTTCCGCCGTTATCACTGTTATGATGCCGCCAAACAAGAGTTTTACGAGGAAAGCAAAATACTCAACGTGCATGATGGTTGTGGCTCTTCGCTATGGCATTTGAATTTTACTACCCCCACAACAGGAAAAGCCACGTTGATTCGGAAACACCCCTGGTCGTTTCGAACCAAGAACATAGGGTATACTGTACCGTTTCGGGTAGCCCCCTTATCCGCAGCCTCGGTAGAAATAAGTATCTATCCCTATGGTGAAACAAAGCGCTTAACCGGAGAAGCTGCGGAGGCACTGCGCCGCGAACTCAGAACATTATATGACTCTTCGACCGAACGAAAATTGAACAGAGACGTAGTCCCCACACTGACGGCTGAAGGGGCGATTTCCGGCCATGCTCAGGATAATTCACCGCTGCTGGATATTGAAGATGGAGAGCAATCGTGGTACATTGCGCGCGGATTGAATGAGGATGAAGCATTGCTCATATCCCACGATTCTAATCCGTGTCGCGTGCCGAATCAGCAAAAAATGCGTCTCCTTTTGAAAAATCTCGGCATGAAGTATTAAAAACAAACGCTATCATTCATTTATTCATGAACACATTGCTGAGAATCCTTGCTACCGCCGCCCTCTGCCTTGTGGCTATGGGGCTGAGCTCATGTGTATGGACTCGGGTTAGCACCCACACCCTGACTGATGCCGTAGGCAAGGAGGCATATTATGGTAATCTTCAAGCGGACTCTATAGAAATATATCGCAGAAATGGAGTCTATTATGCGAAACATGCTTTCTATAAGGCTCCGGCCAGGGGGGCATTGCTCAGTTACGGCATATTCAGCAAGAATAATCAATGGTATGAGATTTATTTGAGTCGTCGCCCTGAATACGTTCAAGGCATGGAGCAGGTATATCTGTATCGTGCTCTGGAAGATTACGAGCAAGATGAGCTTTTTCCTAATACTATTTACAAAGAGCCTCAATCAGGGGAAGAATATCTGACTCAGGAGTATTTTAAGGACGCAAAACCAGTGCTCATTGTTGCTGATAAAGAAAAGCTTTCATACATATCCAAGCCGGGAAAAAATGAGGAGTTGCTGCCTGCTCAGCGAGGGCTGGGAAATTATGCTATGGCACCTATTACCGCAGTATTGTACGTGGCAGATGTTGCAATGACCGTTGGAGCTACAACGGCTTCATGGGTGGTTATTAATATACCCGCATTGTTATTGTTTACCATCTTTTAAGAGAGAATCATTATTCGGAGGCATCGGCAGGTGCTTTTACGCGGACAGAGATAACTTTGTCCGGCAGGTCGTTTGCTCTGATAGTCAGTTTAGCCGTGCCTCGCCCTTTGCGTTCTGCACGAAGCACAACAACAATGCGCCCGTTGAAAAACTCTTGTCGGGGGCTTTGCATGCAGGTATGGTCAAGAGGATTGCCATTGCAAGCGCCGATGAGTACGGCCGGGCCTTCAACCTCGAAGCTGACTTTGCGGCAATCCGTGGGCACAACATGCCCGTTTTTATCTTCTACCGCCACAGAGATAAACACCAAATCATGCCCGTTGCCGATGATTTCTCTGCGATCTGCCGTGGCAGATACGCAAGCCCCCTTACCAGTGGTGCAGCGAGAAGCCTGCGCCCACGGTTGCCCGTTTTTGCGCACCACAACCTTAAGCTCCCCGGGTTGATATTTAACATCCTCCCAGACAAAACGATGCCCGTTTTTACAGATATTAACACCGCCTTGGGAAAAATGGGCACCCTCTCCCTTACGGCGTACCCCTTGGCTTTTACCGTTAAGGAAAAGCTCAGCCTCATCACCGGAAGAAAAACACATGACGGGGGTCACCAACCCCTCGCGCCCCGGCCAATTCCAATGGGGTAATAAATGTGCATGGCGCTCTTGCGGGGCCCAACGGCTGCGATACAGATAATAAGTATCCTTGGGGAACCCGGCCATATCAATGATACCGAAGTAAGAACTGCGAGAGGGAGCCTTGTTACCTAACTTGCGGAACTCTCGCATGATAGCCTTACGCCTATTTTTCGGTAAGTCTTTGATGTTATTTTCAATAGAGGCATCCTGGTTATAAGGGGTGGGTTCTCCTAAATAATCAAAGCCGGTCCACACAAACTCCCCTGCCACATGCGGCACGGCATCTTGCGCGGTGAACTCAGCATCCGGGCAATATCCCCAACCGGGGGCAGATAACCCGTAAGCACTCACCTGAAAAGGCTCCGCCCCCGAGCCTGTATACCCGCCTTTTACATCCCACCGCAAAGGAAACACGTAGGTATCTCTTGTGCCGACACAGGAGGCTGTTTCTGAACCGAAAAAAGGTCTGCCGGGGCGTTTTTTCACATAGCGGCCATAATGGGACGGCTTATAATTGTACCCAAAGACACCCTGCGTATCCCCGAACCCGTTGAAAGCGCCATCCCCGGCATTGGTACCCACCGTATAAGGGCGTGTAGCGTCGTAGCGTTGCATTTCATCCCGCAGAGCGGATGATATTTGCACGCCGTCTCCGCGTGTAATTTCGGGCACTTCATTACCACCGCTCCAGGCAATGATGCAGGGGTGGTTGCGATCCCTGAGCATGAATTGACGCACGTCTTTTTTCCACCACGATGCCCATAAAATATGATAGCCGTTTACTTTGTCGTATTTTTTGTATTTCCAGATATCAAAGAGCTCATTCACCACAAGGATGCCGTGTTTGTCACACAGGTCAAGCACTTGAGGGGCGGGCGGGTTATGAGCCATGCGGATGGCATTGCAGCCCATATTTTTGAGGATTTCAATTTTACGCTCATAAGCACGCTCATAAAAAGCCGCGCCGAGCGGGCCCATGTCGTGGTGCTCACACACGCCCTTTATTTGCACCCGTTGTCCGTTGAGGTAAAAGCCATCTGCCCGCCAATCTATGGTACGCACCCCGAATGTTGTTTTGCGGGCGTCCAAGCGTCTCCCCTTCAACCGCATAACAGTTTCAAGCTCATACAGGTGTGGGGCCTCACAGCTCCACAGTTCAGGATACGGTATCACCAATTCCTGCTCAACGGTTTTCTCGCTTTCCGGGGGAACGGAGAGAGTGGCGGGAAATGACACAACATCGTCTACATACTGGGTTAATTCAACATCCACCTTTGTAGTACCGGTGTTGCGTACAGTTGTTTGCACTTTCAACAAGGCGTACTCTTCTGTAACCTCCGGGGTTGTTACATACACTCCCCATTGGTCTATATGCACGGGGGTAGTTTTCTCCAACCGGACATGGCGATAGATACCGGCCCCGGGATACCAACGGGTAGATTGAGGTTTGTTGCTTGCCAACACAGCCACCACATTCTTTTTACCCCCACGCAAATATGGGGTAATATCCACCCTGAAAGAGCTGTAACCATACGCCCATTCCCCTGCCTTACGACCGTTTACGAACACTTGAGGATTTGACATAACGCCGTCAAAATCCAAATAATATCGCTCCTTATCTGCATCAAAAGCCGACGGTATGTTAAACTCACGGCGGTACCAACCATAGCCCACCCACGGGAGTTTACCCGTTTCATTAGGTTCGTCCGGCAAAAATCGGCTTTCTATCGCCCAGTCATGCGGGAGCTGAACTTTGCGGAATCCCCTTGCATCAAAATCCACCTTAGTCTCGGCATACACCGGGGGCAAAGGCAGTATGCGCCCGGAGGCGTTTCTGAACTCTACCTCGCGTACACTTGCCCGGTTCCCCTTGCCTTTTACCGTAATTTTTATGGATTGAAGCTTGCGCCCGCCCACATCTATCTCGGAAACCGCTCCCTTAGTAGTAAGCTCTTGTGTTTCTGTTTGTTTTCCGTAATCCAGCAGTACAGATACAATTTTAGCCTTATCATTCTCCCACAATATGCGCACGGTGTGTACCCTTTCTTTAAACCGAGGCGTTATCTCCAAATAATGCCCGGGCTTGGCATCTTTGGCTGCCCAACGGGTAAAGGCTAAACCATCCACCGCATTGATAGCCGGATTCGCGGCTTCTTCACTATCTGCTTTTACTACATCCGCCTGCACCGCGGGTGCCTCTTTGCCGTAGTACTTGAATACCCACCCATCATCAAAGGAAACACGAGATCCGCCGTAGGCATTCATAACCAATGCTAATAACATCACTAAAGCCGGAAATCTCATTGATTTGATTTAATACCATAATTCCTACAACAATACAAGAGAAAAGTTTCTACGTAAAAAAACGCACATGGCAAGATTGATTCTTGCTAGGACAAAATGCCATATGTTATACTGTTGCCATGGTACGTTTTTTTCAAATCATCACCGTTGTGGCACTTTTATTGGCAGGCATAGGCTTGCAGCAGGCTAAGGCTGCGGTGTGGGCAAAGTTTTCTGAGGATGGCAAATGGGCCTTGGTACCGCTGGCAGACGGGTTTGATTTTCCCGTAGGTAAGCCCAATGGAGACGGTTATTACAAAGCACGAGGCTTGCGTTTGAAAGCCCCGCGCCATTTGGGTGAGGACTGGAACGGCAACGGCGGCGGCAACTCTGATTTGGGAGACCCCGTGTACACCATCGGGCACGGGCTGGTCACCTATGCCGATGATGCCAAAGGGCGTTGGGGCAAGGTAGTGATTGTACGCCACGCTTTCCGAGACCCCAAAAGCGGGCGCGTGCTGTGCTGCCAAACGCTTTACGGGCACTTGGATCGCATTGATGTAAAGCTGGGGCAACTGGTGGGGCGTGGCGACCAAATTGGCACCATCGGCACCAACAACGGCATGTTCCCTGCCCATTTACACGCAGAGCTGCACTACAATATATTGGCAAACTGCGGGCAACAGGGTATCCCCAAAACGGCAAAAAACTACGGAGACCTCACCTCGTTCATTAATCACTACCGCAGGCTCAAAAGAGAGATTACCTTTGTAAAAGTGCCTGTGGGGTGCTTCTTGCCGTACAAGGATACCGAAGGATTATAACACTACATCCATCCATGAAAACGTGTTTGTTCGGAGGCTCGTTTGACCCGATTCACAGCGGGCACCTGGCAATAGCACAAGCAGCTGTGGAGCAAGGGGGGGCCGAGCATGTGGTATTTCTGCCCGCTGCCTGCTCACCGTTCAAAACGGGTAAAACGGCATATTTCCCTGCCGAGCAGAGACTCGATATGTTGTACCGCGCCACACAAGGAATTGCTTGGGCAGAGGTGTCTGACCTGGATTTGATTTTACCCCCCCCCAGTTGGAGCTGGAGACTTGTGGAGGTGTGGCGACAACGCCACCCGCAAGATGAGCTCTTTTGGTTGATGGGCACAGACCAGTGGGAGCTTTTGCATAAATGGGCTCGCTATGACTACCTGACAGAGCACCTGCACTTTATCGTATACCACAGGGGCACCCCCCCGCAGCCGCGTAAGGGCGTGCGCTCCACCTTTATCTCCGGGGAGCATCCGGCCTCCTCATCATTCATACGCCAAGCCCTGCAAAACGGCACCCCCGTGCCGCAAGATTGGATTCCGCAAGGGCTGGGGCAATACCCGCAACCGCATTGAACAAGCCATGTCAAGCAGCCATAAACAAAGCCACATCTTTTACCTGAACGCACTGACGGTAATATCTGCCTTGGCAGTTGTTGTGCTGCATTGCAACGGGGTATTCTGGCACAAACCCACGGGGCATGTATGGCTGAGCGCCTGCCTGATAGAAAGCCTCTTTTACTTTGCCGTACCCGTGTTCTTCATGATAAGCGGCTGTACCCTCATCGACTACGGTAAAAGATACAGCACCGCCACCTTTTTCAAAAAGCGAGCTAAACGCACATTGGTGCCGTTTCTTTTGTGGTCCGGTATAGCTGCAGTGTTCATGTGGAGCCTTCACCCTGAGCAGGAGTGGAGCGTGGGCTACGTGGTAAGCGGCATACTGAATCATCGCTTCATGGACATTTACTGGTTTTTTCTTCCTTTATTTGCCATTTACCTGAGCATGCCCGTGCTTACGGATGTGCAACACAAGGTACGCACGTTCTGCTACATGATTCTTTTCTGGCTGGTGAGCGTTTGCTTATTCTCATTTCTCAGAGCATGCGGCGTACCGGATATTCCACACAGCTTGGCAGCCCCCGTTTGCGGTGGATTTTTGGTATACCCCCTGCTGGGCTATGTGCTGCACCACACAGCGTTGAGCAAAACAGCCAGACTATTGATATACGCAGCTGGCATAGTGGCCACGGCGGCGCATTTCCGGTTCACCTATGCCTGCACCCCTGAGGGTGGGGATGTATTCGGATTCTTTTGTGACTATTTGCACCTTTGCACTGTATTACAAGCCATGGCGGTATTTGTATTCGTTAAATACCGGGCAGATGCATGGGGCAAAAACGCACGAGTTCAACGCAGTATTCTCTATCTGCAACCCGCAGCATTCGGCATTTATTTGAGCCACCAATACATCATCTACCTGATGAATGAGCTGGGAATGGATGAAAGCTCCCTGCTCTACCGCATACCGGGAGCCTTATGTATTTTCCTGATACTCGCCTGCACCATACGCCAACTGCAACGCATCAAATGGCTACGCATTCTTTTGCCCTGATTTTATCGCAAAATTAAGGCATAGAGCTTGCGCAACAAGGGCAAACATGGTATACTGTGGGCATGCCCAAGATTGCACTGATTCAGCAAGAGGCCGTGGCAGACCCGGCAGAAAACAAGCGTTTGCAGATGAAAGCCATACGCGAAGCCGCTGCCGGCGGTGCACAAATTGTCTGCACACAAGAGATGTGCACCACCCTGTATTTCTGCCGTACGCAAGATTGTGAGCTGTTCAACACGGCAGACCCCATCCCCGGGCCGTGGACGGATGAACTGCGCGCCTTGGCTCAAGAGCTTGGGGTCGTTATTGTGGCCGCCGGATTCGAGAAACGCGCCACAGGCATTTACCACAACACTGCATGGGTGATTGATGCAGACGGGACCTTCTTGGGCATGTACCGCAAAATGCATATTCCGCAAGACCCCGGTTTTGAGGAGAAGTTCTATTTTACCCCGGGCGATTTAGGTTACAAGAGTTTTGAGACCCGCTACGGGCGCATCGGCGTGCTGATATGCTGGGATCAATGGTACCCCGAGGCCGCCAGGCTCACTGCCATGCAAGGGGCAGAGATCATCTTTTACCCCACCGCCATCGGTTGGATTCCCGGGGAGGAAGAGCTCTACACTGCTCAACACTGCGCTTGGGAAACCGTGCAGCGTGGGCATGCCGTGGCCAACGGGTGCTACGTATGCGCTGTCAACCGCTGCGGGGTAGAGGGTGAAACCACCTTCTGGGGGCAAAGTTTTGTGGCAGACTACTGCGGGCAAATTGTTGCCAAAGCCCCTGTAAAAGAGCGCACCATTTTGTATGCAGATTTAGACTTGAACGCCTTGGAATCTCACCGCCGTATCTGGCCGTTTTTCCGAGACCGTCGCATAGATTCCTACAGCGGAATCACCCAACGTTGGGGTAAATAAGCATGAGCCAAAATATACAGAGCCACCGCAAACCACCACTGCGAGTCATCGTAGTGGGCATGGGCGTGCGCTCTATGATTTACTCAAGCGTGGCACTCACCAACCCCGAGCTATTGCAAATTGTAGGGGTGGTGGATGTTGACCCCAAACGCCGTGAATACGCTCGCCTGACATTCGGGCTGGATGATGAGCAATGTTTTTGCACCGTTGAAGAGCTGGTGTCCGTCCCCAAATATGCGGATGCCGTTATCAACGGCACCATGGATAGGCTGCATGTGAGCACCTCCCTGCCCATACTGAGGCACGGCTATGACATGTTGCTGGAAAAACCCTTTGCGCTCAACGAGCAAGAAGCACAAACCCTACTACAATGTGTGAGAGAAACGGGTCGCACGGTCATGGTGTGTCATGTGCTGCGTTATGCCCCGTTTTACCAACGCATTAAGCAAGTATTGAACAGCGGAGAAATCGGGCACGTCATCAACATTCACATGGCGGCGCAAGTGAATTATTTTCATGAAAGCGTCTCCTTTGTGCGCGGAAAATATGCGTCTGCAGAGATATGCGGCAGTGGCATGTTACTCACCAAGTGCAGCCATGATTTGGATTTAATGGCATGGCTGATGGGAGATAACTACCCGCAACGCATTGCCAGTGTGGGCAGTATGTACCAATTTGTACCGCACCATGCCCCGCAGAATGCCGGCACACATTGCCTTAATAACTGCCCGGTAGAACGGGATTGCCCCTACTCCGCCCGCAGACTCTACATTGAAAACCCTCAACGCTGGGCAGACAATGTGTGGTACGACAGCAACTGCGCCCCCCCTGAAACAGACGAACAAAAAGAATCCCTGCTGCGCCAAGCGGACAACCCATACAGCCGCTGTGTTTACCGCTGTGAAACGGATATTGTGGACCACCAATCCGTGCTGTTGCATTTCAAGGATGGAGCTACGGGCACATTCTCCATGACGGGTGGAGCCTCGGTATCCGCCCGCAGTATCCACATTATCGGCACCAAGGGTGAGCTCTACGGCACCTTTGAATCCGGGCGTTTCACCATATCTCACATCGCCCCGGGAGCCCCCACCGGCAGGGTTCAGCACATGGTGGATATATCCGCCAGCCAAGAGGGCTGCCACCACGGAGGCGGAGACCGCGAGGTGGTGCTGGACTTTATTGCCCACCTGCGAGGCGAGCCCACATCCCCCGGTAAAACTCTGTTAGAAGACTCCGTAAACGGCCACCGCATTGTCTTTTTGGCAGAGAAATCGCGCTTGGCACAAGGAGCCATCCAAAACTGGTAACCCATGAAATCTTTCTGATTGACTTTACGCTATATGGAAATTAATCCTGAACTTCAATATCAGCTGAAAATACCTTTTTTCAACACCTTCTATTCGTCCTTGTATCAATTGATAAAAAACAGATGGAATCTTGATTTCAGATTATTCAATCCACAGAAAGGACACATAGAAAATACAGAGGGAATTACAAAAAAAACAGCATTAATTTTGTGGGGAGATGAATATTCTCAAATTTTCCCACAAAAATATTATGATACAGCCGGAGCCATTATAAAATGTTATTGTCCGGAATCATGGGAACGCAAGGGACTCATCCCCATGACTGATAATGCTATGATATACACCCATGACCAATTAACGGTGCCTTTATCATGCTCAAAGAGACAATACACTATTATGTATTCTGCGAATCTGAATTACAGAAGAACAGATATATTCAGAGGTTTGGTTGACTGCAATTTTCTATATCCATTCAAAATCTCGAGCAATTACCCTATTACCGGACAATACCCCTTTTTACATAAAGTTGAAGCAGTAATTGCGCACAAAATCATAACAAGAATAAGGAAAGAAAGAGATTTCAGCCATCTTTATCCCAATTCCTACATTAAATTACATAATGGATTTATGGCTGGAGACTTATGCAAAGAAGAATATTGCAACCGTTTACTTAACTCCAAAATTTCATGGTGTACAGCCGGATTCATGACAAATGAAACATCCCGTTTACTGGAATCAGCGTATGCTGGATGCGCGATTATATGCGGTAAATTACCAAATAATGCCATTTATCGAGGGCATCCATTTTATGTAATCAATGATTGGAGAAAAATTCGTAGGGTCACAGATGAGCTACTAAAAGATGAATCAAGATTAGACGAAATGGGGTACGCTGCTCGAAAATGGTTTGACACTCACTTTAATCCACAAGCTCAGGCAGAACGTATTGCCTCCATTTTGCTAAAATAACCCATGCAAACGGAACAGACCCACTTCAGCTACCCGGATTTACCGATTTCTCGCCGCAGGAGGGAGATTGCAGATGCGCTGCGCAAAAATCGGGTTGTGGTGGTTGTGGGTGAAACCGGCAGTGGCAAAACAACGCAATTACCCAAAATTGCGTTAGAGGTAGCGGGCAACCGCCGTGGCATGCTGGGCTGTACCCAACCGCGCAGGTTGGCAGCCGTGGCCGTGGCACGTCGCATTGCAGAGGAAGTAGGTTGCGATATTGGTCATTATGTGGGGTATCAAGTGCGCTTTGATGATAAAACCGGCAAAGATACCAAGCTTAAATTAATGACAGACGGTATCCTGCTGGCAGAGACACAAGACGACCGAGACCTGCGCAAATACCATACCATTATTTTAGATGAAGCGCACGAGCGCAGCCTCAACATCGACTTTTTGCTGGGGTATCTCAAGTTATTGATGGAGCGCAGGCAAGACCTCAAGCTCATCATATCATCCGCCACCATGGATGCAGGTGCCTTTTCAGAGTTTTTCGACAATGCACCCGTTATCAATGTAGAGGGGCGAACCTACCATGTGGACTACCACTACATGCCCCAACGCCACCCCGATGAAGAGTTACCACAGCATGTGGCACGAGCCGTACAGTGGCTCTCTGAGTACGATGAGCGCGGGGATGTGCTGGTGTTTCTGCCCGGTGAGCGAGAAATACGAGACTGTGCAGATGAGCTCCATACACTCAACCTGCCCCGCACGGATATTTTACCCCTTTTCGCCCGCTTGGGGCTGGCAGAGCAACAACGAATTTTCCACCCGTCGGGCAAAACGCGCCGTATTGTACTGGCCACCAACGTGGCAGAAACATCCCTTACCATACCGGGTATTATCTATGTCATAGACAGCGGCCTGGCACGTGTCTCCCGCTATCTCCCGGGCCGCCAAATTCAACGGCTTCAGGTAGAGAGCATCTCACAAGCCAGCGCACGCCAACGCGCAGGCCGATGCGGACGTGTAACGGAGGGTGTGTGCATTCGCCTGTACTCACAAAAAGATTTTGAAGAAAGAGATGCCTATACAGACCCCGAAATTAAGCGCAGCGCACTGGCAGGTGTCATTTTACGCATGGCAGATTTACGTTTGCCGCCGCTGGGGGAGTTTCCCCTGCCCGACCCACCCAGCCCTCGCTTAGTGAACGAGGGTTACAAAACCTTGAGAGAAATCGGTGCGTTGGATCGCCTCAAAAAGCTCACCCCCACGGGGCGCAGTTTGGCGCGCCTGCCGTTGGATCCGCGCTTGGGGCGCATGCTGCTGGAGGCAGAACACCAACACTGCTTGCCGGAGATGCTGGTTATTGTTGCCGGGTTGAGCATCATGGACCCCCGCGAACGCCCGCAGGAGTTTGCCGCACAGGCAGACCAAGCCCATGCGCAATGGAAAAACGCAGACAGCGACTTTATCTCCATGCTCACCCTGTGGCGCCAATCACTCAATTTCAAGAATAAGCGCACACTCAACCGCAATCAATTGCGCAAATGGTGCAGCAAGAATTACCTGAGCTTTCTGCGCATGGTAGAATGGCATAATTTGGAGCAAGACCTCTCCGCCGCCCTGCAAGACACCATGCGCTGGAGTATCCCCTCCCTGCCTGCGGAGGCAGAACAAGCCACGCCGGAGATGATTCACCGCTCCATTTTGGCGGGTGCGCCCTTACAGTTCGGCTTTTGGCGTACGGAGGAGAAAATATACCGCGGAGCCGGCGGGCGAGACTTTGCCATATTCCCCGGCAGCGGCATGTTCCGCCGCCAAAAGAGGGCAGAATGGATATTCGGCACAGAGCTGGTGGAGACCAGCCGCCTGTTCATGAGGCGCTGTGCTATCCTGAACCCGGAATGGGTGGAACAGGTGGCCCCGCAGCTTTGCGCCCACCACGCATACGATGCCGCATGGGATAAAGACGCCGGGCAAGTTTTTGCCAAAGAGCGCGTTACCTGTGGTGGCCTTACCATTATAGATGGCCGCCGCATCAGCTACGCTCGCATCAACATGGCTGCAGCACGCGGCATCATGATTCAGGAGGGTATCATGGCATGCCGTCTCAAAGATTGCCCACCCTTCCTTAAACATTTACAGGATATGAAGGAAGAGGTGCGTACCGTTGAGGCCAAACTGCGCCGCAGAGACCTCTTATGGTGCCGAGAAGCCGTATTTAACTTCTTTTCACACCGCCTGCCTAAAGATTGTGCAAGTGAAAAAGCCCTGCGCAGCTGGCGTGAAAAAGAGGAAAAGAATGACCCGCAGTGCCTTTTCATTCCCTACGAGGAGTGCATATACCCCGGTGAGGATGACGCACCTGCCGACCTCTACCCGGATGAGCTGCATGTGGCGGGTGGCGAGTACCCTGTGTACTACAGCCATGCCCCCGGCGAGGCAGATGACGGCATTACCTTGGGCGTGCATATCGACCAGTTGGCCGAGTTTCCGGACTGGTTACCGAGCTGGGGTGTGCAAGCCCATTTGGCAGACCGTGCAGAGATTTTGCTGCGCACTTTGCCCAAGGATGTTCGCAACTTCTTAATGCCCATTGGTGAAGCTGCAGATGACTTTGCGGAGGATTGGTTTGATAAAGAACCGGATCGCCCGCTTGGGCAAGCACTTGCAGAGTTTGTAATGCGCCGCACACAAAAGTTCTGCAACGCGCAACAATTTGACTTCTCCAGGCTGCCAGCCGAGCTGATTACCAAGATATGGGTGTGTGACGACAAGGGAGATGAACTGGCATTCGGCACGGATGCCCAAGCTCTGCGTGACAAATTAGCGGAGTACCAACAAAAACGATTCCGCAAACAGGCATCTCGCACCTTCTCTGCCACCCCCATGACACGTTGGGACTGCGGGGAGCTACCGGCCACGGTAGATGTGGGCACCGAGCCGGGCTACCCGGCATTGCAAGATGACGGGGAGCGCGTGCGCATTAAGGTGTTTCCCACGCAGGCAGAGGCAGACCGCGCCCACCGTTTCGGCGTGCGCAGATTGGCACTGATTAAACACGGAGATTTCATTAACGGAATCCGCAAGAGGCTTCCGCTCAAATCCATGGAGGCCAAACTGGCTCTCACCACGCTGGGTACAGCCCCCAAAAACAATGCCGCAGACACCATCTATGCCGCCATGGATGCCGCCCTGTGCGCCCCCCTCCCCCGCAACGCAGAGCAATTTGACGCAGCTTGCACCCGTATGCGGGAGCGTTTGTACGACACTATCTCCGGCACACTCAACAAGCTGTGGGAACAATTGGCAGAGGCTGACCGAGCCTTGAGAGAATATTGCCTGACAGCCGCCAAAGACCGCTACGCAGCCCGTATTGCTGAAGACTTGCAGCGCGATTGGCAGTGGCTTACGCGCCCCTTCTTTTTAAGTGATCCCCCCCCCGATACCCTGCAAGACATCTCACGCTTTGCCCGCGGCATCATCATGCGATTACAAAAAATTTCACAACAGCCCGCCATACGCGAGCTGGAGCGCATAGACACCCTCAACGCTGCCATCAAAGCAGATTTTTACGAGCAATACCCGCGCCACGCAACATCCCCCGCTTGGCTGGCATACGGGCTGATGGTGGCAGAGTACAGGCTCTCTCTCTTTGCTCCCACACTTGCGGTTAAAGGCAGAGCCTCCGTCAAAAAACTGGAGGCAGCGGCAGAATTATTGGTAAACAACGCATAAATACGAGTATGGCCGGATGTTTCATGATTTTTGGAGCCTTGGTGCTTATCTTATGTCTATTTACAACAATGGACAATGCAATTCATTGTGCTATGGGCATATTCGTTGTCATAGCCATCCTCAGCTTTGTTTATTATATTTATGCCCAAAAAAAGCAGAAACGAGTATTAAAAGAAGTTTGTGAACTACTCAGTAAAATCCACCGGGAAGACACCGGTTGGCAAGAAAGCCAATGGGTTGCCGTCAATGAACACAGCCCGGAATTAGCATCTGTAGTACAGGTTTCCTGCAAAAAGCAGCAGTTTGCCTTGCTGAACTACAATGCAGATAAGAGTGAAGCGACCAATATCATTATACCGTTCAAAGACTTACATAAGTGGCAAGCCATTAAAATATGCGACCAAAAGACCAAGGAAATTGAAAAGGTTGCCATCAAGCTTACTATCAATAACCGAGACAAGCAAATCATCAAAGAAATTTCTTTATATGACTCTGTAGCCGTAGATAGGTTCGATTCAAACATGAGAAGATGTCTGAAAAATCTCAAAAATCTTCAAACAATCCTCACTCTCATTAAAAAAGAAGCGGCGTAAAGGGTTTACACTTGTCAAAAAGTATGCAGATATGGTAGAATACGCGCAACCCGCATAACGTATTCCTCTCTACCATGGCCCAAATGTTTCCCGCATGTTTCACCAGCAAAAACTCCGCAGCCGGAGCTGCCGGGGAGCGGCTTGTCTATAACCATTTCAAGGAACATTTGCCGGATAACTGGGTGGTTATTCATGATTTATGGCGCTTCTTCTTTCAAATGAAAAAGCGTTATTACGCCAATTACGAAACGGATTTCATCATACTGGTACCCAACAAAGGTATCATGGTGGTAGAGGTAAAGAACATCAAAACCATCAAAGTCGAAAACGGGAAATGGACCCGCATTAACAGCGAGGGCGTGCAGGCGGATTTCGGGTCTTATGAATCGCCCGTTCACCAGGCATATTTGGGGGCAAAAAAACTGCGCAGCTGTTTAAGCACACGCTTTGACATAGAGAATATGGAGGTACGCAGCATGGCCATATTGCTGCAACAAAAGAGAGCAGACATACCCGCAGACGACACTTGGGATGACCTGCTGATATGCGGGATGGAGGAATTGCAGGACGGCCTCACACGCCGTATCAAATACCTGTTTAACCAAAAGAAAGAGTTCACGGAGGAACAAATTGAAGAGGTGCGCAGCTTTTTAGTGCAAACCGTTCAATACACGCAAGATTTGCACACCTATACCAAAATGATGGATACGGAGGCAGCCCCGCTCACCAAGCTCCTCAGCCTGCTGGAAAACAGCAGTGGCGGCATCAGGGTGGACGGCTGTGCGGGCTCCGGCAAA
>SUVJ01000046.1 GCA_015062045.1 Akkermansiaceae bacterium | reverse complement strand
ATAACCCATTCGCGCCCGGAGTGGGATTTGAAATATTTCTCCAGCTCAGATGCTTGTTCTTCTGTTTGAACGGCAATGGCTGAGTGAATTTCCCATGGGGCATATTTAGATGTGTGGGGTACATGCCCGGCGTTATGCGTTTTGAGCCGTGCTGCAAGGTCTGAGGTGTGTCCAACATAGAAGTGAGTGTGTGTGGAAGCATCCCACAGAATGTAAACATAATGGAAATGTGATGTTGGCATGGTGTGAGTATAGTGGATGTAGCGGGTAAATGCAAGTAGGAAGTGCAAGAGAGGCGAATGAAAACACGTCTGTAGTATGCATCACCCCGTCTTCGGCTGAGCCTACGCCGAGACTGGTGGTGTGGCCCGGCTCCGTCCGCTGGCGCTCGCTTTCTGGGGGCTCCGTCCGCTGCGCGTTCTACGCCCACCCAGGGACGCCGAGGCTAGGCTTCTTACCATTTGGTCTGTAAGACCAAATGGCCTACGCCTGCGGCAGCCAAACTGGCCTGCCTTGGGGCTTCGCGTCTCGCTAATGCTCGCTTGCTACGCCCACACGGATGGCGTAGAAAAACAGCGTATCAGGTGACCTGTAAATGAGAAACGGCCTCTGGTAGGTAACGCGGGGCTGCCCGGCTTCGCGTAGCCCTGCGGGCTCTTGCTACGCCGAGGCTAGGCTTCTTACCATTTGGTCTGTAAGACCAAATGGCCTACGCCTGCGGTAGCCATTCTGGCCTGCCTGGGCGTAGACAAACACCGCATCAGGTACCCTGATGCGGTGTTTGACGAAGCCTGGAGCATAGCGGACTCGAACCGCTGACCCCTTCAATGCCATTGAAGTGCTCTACCAGCTGAGCTAATACCCCGTTTTGTTTTGAGGAGTCCGGTAAGGACGGAGGGAGTATACACACATTGCGCGCCTTTGGCAAGTAAAAAAACGTAAAATTTGAAAAAATAGGCGAATTGGGGTCGGAAGTCCGTAATGCGAGGGTGCCCAAAATCTGCTTGTTATTCAACGGGAGGGGGGAGGCGGGGTGTCAACCGTATGAATCATGAAAATGAAAGCAATGTACTATCTGTTGGCGGCAGTGATGCCGGGAGTTGCCTGGGCGGGAGAAGCTGCGGCGGAGCCCGCTGTGGTGGAGGGGTATTTGGACACGGCGTTCGGGCGCATGCCGTATGTGCTGCCGCAAGAGCATAGCCACGCGCTGCGTGCTGCCATGCCGCCGCAGGAGCAGCATGTGCGCCGCCATGCCGGTGTGCCCACGCATGAGGCGGTGTTGCACCGCAGCCATGGCGGGAGCCTGACTCTGGGCGGGTGGGAGTTTTTGCCGGCGCAGCCGCAAAAGTTCATGCCGTATTTGGATGGCTTGTTTGTGCCGGGCAACACGGCAACGGAGCCGAGCTGGCTGATTGAGAACGATGCAATATCTCGCGGGGCGCAGCGGGTGAAGTCTATGCTGGCACGTTACGGTTTGCAGTATGACCTGACGGTGAGCATGGGCTATGCTGCGGTGGCCCCCAAGAGCCGCGCGGGTAGAAATAGTTTTGTATCCACCAACAACTCTGCAAGTGGTGTGTGGTACCTGCTCAAGAAGCGCGATAACAGCCAAGGCCTGTTCCTGACCTTTGAGGCGGATTGGGGGCACGGGTTCAATTTTAATGAGCAGAAATCGGGGGTACAGCATACTATCGGCAGCTTGAGTAATCCGCAATCTTCTTTGCGCGGGGGCAATGGTTTGTATATACCGCATTTGGCCTTGGGTTACAGCTTGGCAGACGGCAAATGGGTGGGTATGGTTGGTAGTATTGATACCTCCTCTTACCTGGACCAGAATATCTACTCGGGCTCTTGGAATGGTAATTTGATGAACTCTGCCTTTACGGCTAACCCATGCTTGCCGCTGCCGTGGGCCAATTTTGGCTTTTTAACGGCGTGGCAACCTTGTGAGAGCTTTTATGCCATGTATGCCACCACGGGCACGGAGTCGGGGATTAACCAAAACCCGTTGCGCCACATCAGCTCTGATTCTTGGGTGCATGTGTCGGAGTTCGGGTGGATTGCGAAGGATTTTTTCGGCATGGGCCCGGGGGTGTACCGTTTTCAGTACACGATTACGGACCAAGACAACCGCACGGGATCCGGCGCGGCACTCAATGTGCAGCAGCAGATGGGGAAGGGCTCCCCGCTGGGATTCTTTGCGCGCTGCGGTGTGATGGATACGGATGCCGCTGCCATTAACAATGTGAAGGCTGCCGTGACTACGGGTTTGGTGTTGCAGGCACCGTTCAGGGACAGCGGTTGGGGCAGTTTGGCCAACCATGATCAGCTGGCACTGGGCTTTATGTGGGCACGCGCTGCGGACTCTTTTGAGCCGCGTGTGCACCAAGATGAGTATGGTGTGGAGCTGAGCGCCGTGATTCAGGTGACACCCACCTTCTTTGTACAGCCGGATGTGCAGTACATCTTCAACCCCGCGGGGCAAACGGACCGCAGCGGCGAGTTCGTGTTCCAGCTGCAAGGTGTGTTCAAGTTTTAAGTCTGTGCGTTTTCGTTGCTCGCCCTCCCCTCGGCGGGCAACGAAAAAACGCTGTGAGCCCCTTGGGGCAAGCCATTATTCCAAACTTTGTCCCCGGTGCAGCCCTCAGTTCTTCAGTTCGTTAAGAACAATGGCGGGATTGGCAAAGGGGTAATGGTAGGAGTCGAACCCTGTGCCCAGACCCACGGTTTGCCAGTATGCCCAAAGGCGGGCAGGGGGGAATATCTCATCCTTATCCGCAATGTAGGCTTTGTGCCAGTGCAGGTGGGCGGCAGAGTTTTGCTCTGCCAGGCCGGAGAGGAACATCAACTCATCCACCTTGTCTGCGGCGGGGCGGTCCGGGTAGGGGCCATCGGGCATGTAGCGGCCGGCTTGGGCATCATCCGCAAAAGGATTGGCTGTGCCGGATTTGGCCATGGCGCGCATGCTGCGCAGCACCACGCGCAGGCGCATACCCCACTCCGGGTGCACGGGGTAGGGGGTGCCGTTAAGGGCAATGGCTTTGTGCAGGGGAAGCTCTGTGCAGCATTGCTCTGCCACCCATATACCGAACGACCAGGCAAAGAGGTAGATGCGGCGGTAGCGTGCAAAGTCTTTGGCTTGCAAGCGGTTGAGCTGTGTGTAGTTGCAGCAGGCCAGTACATCAAACCCCGGGGTGTCGATATGCAGGATGGCGTTGGGCGTGGCAGCCCAGCCCAGCATGTAGATGATGAGGTTTTGGTGAGTGGGCTCTTGCTTAAGCCATATTTGTTGCATGGTGGTGGGGGCGTGGGGGTGGTTAATCTGCCGCGTATTCTGCCCAGCTGGAGGACGTTTCCCACACGCGCACGCGCTCCAAGCGCACGCAGCTGCGCACAGGGTAGGCGGTGCCAATGCCTTGGGCGGCTTTGGCAAGGGCATTTGCCGCAAAGCGGTAAACGGTGTGGGCCATGGCCTCGCTGGTGGGGTCCTGCTTGTCGAAGGGGATGATGCGCTCCCCGTAAATGCGCCGAAAATCCTCAAAGTGAGCATCTTGCGTGTTCATGCAGAGGGCGTGGTCAAACTGCTGCAAGAAGTCGCCCATCATCTCTTTGATGGCTTTGAAATCCATCACCATGTCATTTTCATCCAGCGTGTCGGCAGCAAACACCAGCTCTACACTGCGGGTGTGGCCGTGGGGGAACTGGCAGCTGCCGGGGTGTTTGGAGAGCAGGTGCCCGCTCTCCAGCTCTATGGTTTTACAGATGCGAAACACGGCAGAAAATCAGCACACGGGGGTTACGCCTTTTTTGAGGATGATGTTGCCGTATTTAGCGGTTTCACCCGTTACCACAACGGCGTAGGCTTTTTTGGCGCGCTCGTAGAAGGTGTAGCGCTCCTCACGCTCAATCTCGCCATCATAGCCCAAGGCTTTGCGGTATTTGGCCTCTACGGCGGGGTCCAGGGTATCGCCGGGTACGGCCTGCATCATCACCACGGGGGTGGCGTAGGCATCCAGCTCAAACAGGGGTATAATGCCGGCCAGCAGGGTGTCTACCCCCAGACCATCTGCACGCACTACATTGCTGTTGAAAGTGTGACCGGGAAAATGGGCGTCTGAGAACACAATCTCATCGCCATGGCCCATCTCTGCCAGTATCTTGAGAAGAGCGGGAGAAATAACGGGAGAAATACCTTTTAACATAACGCCCGTATAGTAGCAGATTGAGAGTGAGAAAGCAAATTTTATTTGCGCGTTGCGAGCTAATTCTTGCAGCCCCGGCGGGCAAATACTACATGGATGAAATGTAATGCTCCCGGCTAACTCTGAAAATCGCACTTCAAAACGTTTTTGTCACATTTTCCGCTTGAATATAGCGAATAAGCGTGTAGAATAGGTGTGTTATGCTGGATATCCGAGTTGTCAGGGAAAAACCTGAGTATGTAAAGGAGCGTGTCCGCCTGCGTGGCGGGGACCATTGGATGCTTGTAGATAAGGTGCTGGAGTGTGATGTGAAGCGCCGCAATGCCGAGACGGAGAAGCAGGCGCTTTCCTCCGAGCGTAACAGTACCTCAAAGCTCATTGGTCAGATGATGAAAGAAGGCCGCAGAGATGAGGCCGAGGCACTTAAAAAGCGCATGGGTGAGGTGGGGGATCGCATCAAAGAGCTTGATGCCGTGGCCACCGCCGCTGCAGAGGAGCAAGAGACCCTGCTGCTCAACATTCCCAACATGCCGCACGATGCCGCCCCCGTGGGTGCGGATGAAACGGCCAACCCCGAGCTGCGTGTTTGGGGCACCAAGCCCGAGATTGCCGAGCCCAAGGACCACGTGCAGATTGCCACGGCTTGCGGGTTGCTGAACTTTGAGGATGCCACGCGCATTTCCGGCTCCGGGTTCATTGTTTACCGCGGCTTGGGGGCGCGTTTGGAGCGTGCGCTCATCAACTTCCTGCTCGATACGCAAACGCAGGAGAACGGCTACCAGGAGGTGGGCGTGCCCTTCATTGTGAAGCGCGAGTGTATGTACGGCACCGGGCAGCTGCCTAAGTTTGAGGAGGATATGTACGGGCTGGAGGGCAACACCATGTTTATGGTGCCCACCGCAGAGGTGCCCGTTACCAACCTGTGCCGAGACCAAATTCTGAAAGAGGCAGACCTGCCCGTTAAGATGACGGCTTACACCCCCTGCTTCCGCAGAGAAGCCGGGTCCGCCGGCCGTGAGAACAAGGGCATGATCCGCGTGCACCAGTTTGATAAGGTGGAGCTTGTGGAGATTTGCAAGCCCGAGGAGGGCTTTGCCGAGCTGGAGGCACTCACCGGCCATGCAGAAAGCATTCTGCAAAAGCTGGGTCTGCATTACCGTGTGATTGAGCTTTGCACGGGGGATGTCGGTTTCTCCTCTGCCAAGACCTACGATATTGAGGTATGGGCCCCCGGCCAGGGCAAGTATCTGGAGGTATCCAGCTGCTCTTGCTTTACGGACTACCAAGCCCGCCGCATGAAGCTGCGCTATAAGGATGCAGACGGCAAGATGCGTGTGCCCTACACCCTCAATGGGTCCGGCACGGCACTGCCGCGCCTGTATGTAGCCTTGCTGGAGCAGTGCCAACAGCCGGACGGCTCTGTGCGGGTGCCGGCAGCGTTGGTTCCCTACCTTGGTACAGACACCATTAAACCTATAGCATAAAATACCCGATTGCGGCACTTGCATGCAGGTGCCGCAATCGTCTCTCTCCTCCTCACCACACCACCGGAAAACCTAACCAGAAACCTGAGATATGAGCGAAATGATTGTTGCAATGGGGCCTATGTTCTGGCTCATGATGTTCTTTGCCGTGTTGGCTTTGGCCGTTGTGGCAGAGCGCCTCTTTTACTACCACCGCGTCAACATCAATTCCGGAGATTTCCTGCGGGGTATCTCAGCCCTGCTGCACAGCGGGCAATATAACGAGGCCCTGCACGAGGTGCGCCGCCTGCCCGGGCCCATGGCTCGTGTGGTAGAGGCCGTAATCTCCCGCCCCAAGCTGGAGCGCGCCGAGCTGCGAGACATTGCCACAGAGGCCGCCTCTCTGGAGGTATACCGAGTGGAGCGGTATGTGCGCATTTTGTTGGTGTGCGCAACGGTGCTGCCTTTGCTGGGCATTTTGGGCACCTTGCTTACCATGGTTGCCTTTTACGAGCAACCCGGCATTACGGATGGCGCCGCCGCCATGCCTCAGGTAGCTGCCACGATTGAGAGCGCCCTGTCGCTGTCTGCCGCCGGTATTGCACTGGCGATTCCGTGTTACCTTTTCTACATGTACTTGGCTGCACGTGCCCGTAAGATTATCAACAACATTGAGCGCGCCGGGCTTGAAACCGCACACCTCCTTTGCGACTCCCGCCCGGAGGCAGCCCCCACGGCAGATTCCCCCCGCGCCGGAACCTGCCGCAGTGGTGCCTGCTCTTGTGCAGATGCAGCCCCGCAGCAAGATTGATTTTTCTCACCCATCCCCCCCACTCTTAAAGACACATGCGCCGCGTTCGTTCCACCTTGGGCTCCCCCGGTTACCCCATTGTTATAGCAGCGGGGGCCAACCTCTTTTTGCTGTTCTGCTTTTTGGTGTGGAGCCCCGTACACCGCCTGCCACGCTTCGGGGTTAATGTGTACTCCCCGGAGTCTCACTTTGTGATGGACTCCTACAACCGAGACAACCTGCACATAGTCACCATTACCCCCGGCGAAAAGCCCCGTGTGTATGCAGAGGGCGTGCTGTTGCCCGGCGGGTTGGATGAGTTGTCCGACAAGCTGGATGCTTGGGCAGCCCAAGTAAAAGGGCGCAAGCAAAACACCACCATACTGTTGGAGTGTGACCCCGCCGTATCTGCCGGCACGCAGCAAAAGCTTATTGATATGGTGCTGCTGCGCCGGTTTACCTGCTCCCTCGTGGGCCGCCCTGCTGTAGATTAAGAACATGAAAGAAGACGAGGAACACAGCCTGCTGTACCACGCCATGCACTCGCGCCCCATGCCCGGGTGCTTGCCCTTGTTTTTCCTGCTTTCTGCCATTGTGGTGGGGCTGCTCATGTTGCTGGTAGAGGTGCAAATGCCCGAGCGCGTGCGCCCCAAGGGGCACGGCAAGGTTACTTACCGTAATGATGAGATTACCGCCATGCGCATGCAGTTGCGCAGCCCTCTGCCGTTGATTTTGCCCGTTTTTGCGGACCCCTCCCGCAAGGATGCCGCCGCCGGGCAAAACTTGCCGCGCCGTTTTGAGCCGGCCCTTACCCCCGCCCCGGAGCAACCCTTGTTCTCTGCGGTGCCGGCCTCCATGGTGGTGGATGAATCCGCCCTGTTGGAGCTGCCCCCGCCTGCGGCTGCCCCCCCCACCCCCGATGCCGGAAAGGAGACCACCCCCTGATGCTCTACCACCTTGCAGCCCTGAGCATGCATGAGTTCTTTGAGGCTCTTGTGTATGTGTCTCTGTTCATGCTTGTTTGCATTATCATACCCGTGCAGCTTGCGGCTAAAGTGCGCCGCCTGCGCCGCAAGCAAACCCGTATTATTTGCCGCATTTGTGGCTACCGTTTCCTGCGCCAAGACCCCGCCGCTACTTGCCCCCATTGCCTGGCTAAAAACAAGTGAGCAAAAGTCGGAAATACGAAATCCGAAATACGAAGTGGGGACCTCTGAAAACTCGCCAAATGGCAATTTGTAGGGGTACTCTGCGAGCGTATGCCCGCCGAATTCAGAGCCCCGGTGAGGGGCGATATATGGTAGCCCGGTGGTGGAGCCGCTCTGCGGCGGCTTGTCACGGCGTAGGCTTGCCGAAGCCGGAAACCCCGGGGAAACGGACAAACAAATAGGAACCCTGGTTGAGGGGTGACATAATGCGTGGCTTAAATATGGGGGTAAATACGTATAATGCCTTAATTCAAAGCGCAACATTATGCCACCTACGGGCTCTATAATTCGACTTACTCGCACGAGGATTTCTCATGTTCACCCGCAAGGGCGAACTATCATGCCCCGCTATCATGTAAAACTATCATGCGAGCAACGCGAGCTATCATGCGCGGCGCATTGCGCCGCGCAGTAAAAATTATTGTTCCCCGCGGGCTCCCGCCCGCCGAATTTAACAGCCCCTTTAGGGGCGAAATAACATAGGCAGGGGGCAAGCGTGCACGCAGTGCGCGCGCGACCCCTGCAAAATGTAAAAAAAATAATCGGAGCCCGACGAGCAACGCGAGGAGGCCGACACAATCCCGCCGAGGGGTGTTAACCCCGAGACAAGACACGCCGCGCTCCGGGTTCACGCCCTACGCTATGCCCATCTGTCGGCCTACGCTGCGTCGCTTCGCTCCGTCGCTCCGGGCTCATGTTTGTTATGATTCACATGCAGGGGCTTCTTTGTCACGGCGTAGGGCTCAGCCCGAAGACGGAACGCCCCTGCCTATGTTATTTCGCCCTCACGGGGCTCGTATTTATTTTGCATATTTCCCGGGGTTTCCGGCTTCGGCAAGCCTACGCCGTGACAAGCCGCCGCTGGCGCGGCTCCACACCCGGGCTATTCTATGGCGCCCCTCGCCGGGGCTCAAAAATTCGGCTCGCTAACGCTCGCGGGTTCTCCCCCTCAACTACCAATTTGTAGGGGCGCCGGAGATCCGTAGGATGCAAGATAAATAGTTTTTGTTGAGTTTTTAGAGATGCCCGAAGTAGAAAATAGGGGCTCGCGCTCAGAATCCCCCCCCTCGGGGCGTGAGCCCGATAAAGAGTGTCTGCGGCACATGAAGGGCACGCCCATGCCGGCTCACATCAAACATCCAACATTCCCCGGCTCTGCACGGATTGAGAAAAAAATGAAAATAGATTGTTTTTTTTGAAAGATTTTTGTTAAATGCGGTGTACATATTATAGAGAGATTTTTTGGTATGAACTATGCAGCATGGATGATAATGGCGGCACTGGTGGCGGTGGCAGAGGCGGGGCAGGGGGCGAACGCCTGCGATGCCTCGGGGCTCACGCCGTTGATGCGTTATGTGCGGAATAGTGCCTATCAGGATGATGTGGATGCCGATAAGGTGCGGGCACTGATAGCCGCCGGGGCAGATGTGAATGCGCGGGATAACGAGGGCAATACGGCGTTGATGCTGGCGCCGTCCATTCGCTATTACGGGCATGAGATGCACAGCGGCTTGCCCATCGTCAAGGCATTGGTAGAGGCCGGGGCGGATGTGCATGCGCTCAATGCCGACGGTATGAATTTACTGGAGCTGGCGGTGTGCCAAAAGGATATGGCAGACCCCGCCGTGGTGGAGTACCTGCGCTCTTTGGGGCTGGAACTTTCCCTCAACGGTAAGCTGGCAGAGGCCTGCGCCCGCAACGATGTGCCGAAGGTCAAGGAGCTGCTTGCCGCCGGGGCAGACCCCAACTTTGCGCGTGCGTTCCCCATGTATATTTGCATGAGTGCGGGTACGCATTGCCGGCCTCATGATAATGAGATTATAGCCATTCTGCTTGCTGCCGGGGCGAACCCGAATTTGCGTGTGCGCGATTTGATGCATTGCTGTGTGCATGGCGGGCCGAACATGCACCCGCTGCTGGATGCCGGCATGGATATTCACTTGGCGGGGGATGCTTTGCCGGATATTGTGGCGCGTGCCTGGCAAACGGAAACTGCGTTTCCCAACCGCTTATTCAGCCGCTTAATCCGTTTGGGGGCAGATGTAAATGCCCCCAACGGGTATGGGCCCCTGCTGTGTTTTTCGGCAGCCTGCCATGGCCCGAGAGAGATTGCTTATTTGCTTTCCATAGGGGCAGACCCTACGCAGAAAGACAACAAAGGGCGCACGGCTTTGGATATTGCCCGTGAGCTGGGGCGGCAGGATATCATCCGCATGCTGGAGAATCCCGCTGCCCCGCACCCCATCACCACACATGGGGTGGATGTGCCCGCCCCCGGGCAACGCCGCTGTGGGGGCACCCCGTTGATAGAGGCGGCTCGTGAGGGGGATGTGGATAAGGTGAAATCTTTGCTGGCTGCCGGGGCAGATGTTGAGGCTTTGGGCGATGCATGGGGCGGCAATACGGCGCTTTGGTATGCTCTGTTCCGGCGGCATCGTGAGGTGGCAGATGTGCTGATGAACCAATACTATGCCCGCACCGACAAAGTGGGTACATCCGCCCGCGGTATAACGGCTGTCGCCCATGTGGCGCGGGGGGAGGCTCACCTTGGCGGCTCGCTTATTCGCGGTGAGCACGGGCGCACCCCTTTGCATGAGGCGGTTATCAATAACGATGTCGAGCGTGTTGCCTGTTACGCCCGGCGAGAGGAAGAAAAAGACGCGGCGGATGATGCCGGTAACACCCCCTTGCATTACCTTACCTACGGTGGCTCCACCCGCCCGGAGCACGATGTTGCAACCGCGCGTGCGCTGATGCGCCATAAGCCCGATATTAACGCCCGCAACCACCGTGGCGAAACGCCGCTGCATTGTATACAGGGCGTAGGTAAGGAGTGGATAGAATGCACCCCCACCGATTTACCGGTGCGTTATCTGGTGTCTGCCGGGGCAGATGTGCAGGCGCGTACCAACGCCGGGCTCAATGCGCTGGAGCTGGCCATGTGTTTAAAGAGCAGCTGGCCTATGGGCAGCACCAACCCCGTGGCAGAGAGCCCGTCCCCCGTGGTGCGTTTGCTGGCAGAGCAGGGGCTTACCGCCTCGGCAGATGCTCTGCTCATAGGTGCCGCTGCTGCTAATGATGTGCCTGCCGTTAAGCGCTTGCTGGCAGCCGGGGCTAACCCCAATGCCTATGGTAAAGATGCCCCCAACGCACTTGCTGCCTGCCTGAGCACGGTGATGGAGCACAGCCCGCACGAGCAGGAAATTGCACGGCTTTTGCTGGCCGCCGGGGCAGACCCCAACCTTGCGGCGCGAGACATTGTTTGCCGCGCCCAATGGAGTAGTGGCGATATGTATTCTCTTATGTTTGAGCATGGGCTCAAGCTTTGCCATGTGCCCGAGCCTGAGTTGCATGAGCTGGTGGCGAGGCTGAAACATTGCGGCACTACGCAGGATTATGACATATTGGTGCAACACGGTGCCCCGGCTTGGGATGCTGCGCAACTTGCTGCAGAGATGCGTGCTGCCGTGCTGGCGGTGGATGAGCGCGCCATCTACCGCGTGCACAACCAATACTACCCCGCGCAAACACCCCTGCCCGGGGAAATCCCCGCCCCCTTTGCAGATGGTAAGAACACCGGGGGCGATGCCCTCATGCTCGCCTGCGCCTTGGGGAATATGGATGTAGTGCGTATTCTGCTTTGCATGGAGTGCAATGTGGAGGGCACCGATGCCGCGGGGCGCACCCCCATAGAGTACGCCGCGGCCCATGGGTTTGATGAAATAGTGTACCTGCTGCTCAATGCCGGGGCCAAGCGTATTCCGCAAGCCCTGCAACTGGCCGGGCAATACGGGCAAAAGCACGTTGCGGGCATTCTGCGTCAATTTATTCAGCAATAAGTCTGTTGCTCAACTACCATAACAAATAAAGCCGCCGCACGTTAGGTGCTGCGGCTTTAAAAGTATAGTGGCTTGCCCTTTATTTTACCTGTGCATTACCCGGCCAGGCTTTTTCCGGGGATTGGGCAATGGTGACTTTGCTGCCCACTTTGGTGATGTTGAACAGGGTATCAGCAATAAACCCGGGGGTGCGGATGCACCCTTGAGAGATACGCTTGTGGCAGCGCACGGGCCCGGTGTGAATGCCGATGCCGGAGTCTGTCAGCCTTTGCCAATTCATCATTTTAGCCCCCAAAAACTCCCCGCCGGGGGGTACTTTGTCTTTGCGGGCGTTAGCAGACTCTACCACGCAAATGTCATCCTTATCCACAATGGTGCCCCAGGTAGAGGAGAAGTGTTTTTTTTGTTTTTGTTTAACGGTAAAAGTACCGGTAGGGGTTTCTTTGCCGGGTTTGCCGGTAGATACCGGCCAGTCTGCCGCAACCCTGTTTTCCACGTAGATGCGGCCTCTCTGTTGCTCCAGGCAAATATGAATGGGGCTTTGATGTGTTGCTTTGTTGAGCAGCTCGCGGTTGAGGTATACCTCCATCGTAGCGGGGTAGTTATCGCTGTGCTCTTGCAAAAACTCGCTGTATGTTTGCGGTTTATCAAGCGGGGCACATGCAACGATTGCAAAAGTTGCCAAGGCGGCTGTGGCTCGCTTGATGCTGGTGTGCATGGTAATAAGTGTATTAGCGTATGATAACCGGGGTGCCTACGGGGGTGTTCTCAAAGAATACCTGTGCCATTTCTCGGGGCAGGCGTATGCAGCCGTGGCTCTCGGGCGCGGCGGTCACCAGTCCCTCGTGCATCCAAATACCCGTGTTGGTGATTTGCATGCCAAAGTTCATGGCTGCCCCCTTGTACTTGCCTCCGGCGGGTATGGGCTGCCCTGCCGTGTAGTCTGACACCATGGTGTTGCCCGCAGCGTCTACAATGCTGCCGTAGGTGGAGGATTTGTGGTCTATATCTTTAGACAAAATCTTGAATGTGCCCTTGGGGGTGCCGTGCCCCGCTTTGCCGGAGGATATGGTGGACTTGCCCACCAGCTGGTTGCCTACATAGTAGTTAGCCTGTTGCAGCTGAGTATCAATCACAATGCAGTGCTGCCCCGTTACATGGGCGGGTTTGTCCCAAAAACCGTGGTTCACCACTTGGTCCGGGGTGGCTTTGAGGGTTTGAGGTTTGAATGCGTAGCCACCCTGTGCCAGTGTGCTCAGGTGGTTCTGCGTGGTGCAGGCCGTCATCAGTGCTGCCGCGGCAGCTACCATGGTCAGTTGTATCTTCATGCAGTATTCGTGTTCTTTACTTTAGCCCCTCCGGGTTATGTCTGCACGCTTTATGCACTTAATCCGTTAATTTGTCAAGCTTTTTTAATAATTAACTGTTGTAAAAGGTGAATCAAGCCAACAATTTCGGTGCTTACGCGCTCGATTTGCTGTTGAAACACGTGCCCGAATATGCTATAAAACAAGCCATGCACGCACCGCAGCCAGAGCCAGCACAAAAACCGCACCTTGTGGCAGCGGAGGCCGTGGTGTTGCGGTTTTTGGACTACATGCGTGCAGAGAAGGGGGCATCCCCCCACACACTGGAGGCCTACGAGCGCCAGTACCGCATGTTTACGGATTGGATGGGCCCCCGCTTTGTCTCTTGGCAGGATTGCACGGCAGATACCTACCGCGCCTGGCTGTATGAGGCCATGCAGCAAGAGCTTAAGCCTGCCTCTATTCGCCAGCGTTTTGCCGCCCTGCGCTCGCTCTACTCCTACCTCATGCTCAGAGAGGGGGCCACGCATAACCCCTTGGCGGATCTCACGCTGCCGCGCGCCCGCACCGGGCTGCCCGTGCACCTGAGCCTTAAGCAGATGGAGGAGCTGCTCTCCCTGCCCCTGCGCACCCCGGTGGATAAAAAGAGCCCCGCGTGGTTGCCGTTCAGAGATGCCGCCATATTGGAGCTTTTTTACTCATGCGGTATTCGCTTGAGTGAGCTGGTGAGCCTGAATGCCGATGCGCTCTCCGACGGCGCGGACTGCGTGCGGGTGATGGGTAAAGGCTGCAAGGTGCGCATTGTGCCCGTGGGGGAATATGCCCGAGAGGCCATTGAAAAATACCTGGAGCACGCCGTGCCGGACCCGCAGGGCCCCCTGTTCATCAGCCGTTTGCGCCGCCGCATGACCGGCCGCAGCGTGCAGCTCATGCTCGATAAATACCTGCGCTGCTCGGATATCCCCTTCCACATCTCCCCGCATAAATTGCGCCACACCTTTGCCACGCATTTGCTGGATGCCGGGGCGGATCTGCGCTCCGTGCAAGAGCTGTTGGGGCACTCCTCTCTCTCCACCACCCAAATATACACGCACGTTACCAAAACCCGCATGAAACAGGTCTATATCCAAGCGCACCCCCGTGCTACGGATATTGATGACTAAAGGGTTGTATGCTCACTGTGAACAGGGCTTTTCCCGCCGCTACCCGCTTTTTCGGCGCGTACGCAGATAGAGCTTGACGCGCGGCAGCAAAACAGGTACACTTACGCACGATACCCGTTCTCTGCAGGTTGTGAATTTGTTTGCACGGCCACGGTTTCAATCGGAGGCGGGGCGGCTTGTTGCCCATGGCATCAGGCTTAACTATCAAACAAAATCAATGATATGAAACTGAACAAAGTAATAGCCTTGACTCTGGCGGCCCTCTTCTCTTTGAGTGGTCTTCAGGCTCAGTCTCTGTCCCCTTCCACCAAAACTCATTGGGATAAGGGTACTCTGGTTGTAGAAACTCCTGCTCGAGCAGAGGGGCAAACCCATGTTCTCAACCTTACTGCCCCCAAGATGAAGACCGTGCGTGTGGCCTTCGTTGGCTTGGGCATGCGCGGGCCGGGTGCCGTTGCTCGCTTTACCCATATTCCGGGTGTAGAAGTAGTAGCCCTGTGTGACTACCACAAAGAGCGCGCAGAAAAGTGCCAGAAATACCTGCGTGAGGCCGGTCTTGCCCCTGCCGATATTTACTACGGCGAGTTCGGGTATGAAGAAATCTGCAAACGCCCCGATGTTGACCTTGTATACGTTGCTACAGACTGGGACCACCACTTCCCTGTGGCTAAGTGCGCTCTGGAGAACGGTAAGCACACCGCCATTGAGGTGCCCAGTGCCATGAACCTGGAGCAATGCTGGGAGCTCATCGACCTCTCCGAGAAAAACCGCAAGCACTGCATGATTTTGGAGAACTGCTGCTACGACTGGTTTGAGCTCGACTCCCTCAACATGGCTCAAAAGGGTATCTTTGGTGAGGTTATCTACGCCAAGGGTGCTTACATCCACAACCTGGACCCCTTCTGGGATGAGTACTGGGTAAACCCCGCTAACGACCCCGAGGAGCTCGGCTGGCGCATGAAGTACAACAAGGAGAACCGTGGCGACGTGTATGCCACCCACGGCCTCGGCCCCGTTGCTCAGGTGATGAACATTCACCGTGGTGACCGCTTCAAGACCCTCGTTGCCATGGATACCGGCTCTTTCCACGGTAAGGAATACGTGGAGAAGAAGACCGGCAAACCCTGCCCCGAGTTCCGCAATGGTGACCACACCACCACCCTGATGCGTACCGAGAACGGTAAAGTGGTTGAGATTCAGCACAATGTGATGAATCCCCAGCCTTACAACCGCCTCTTCCAGCTTACCGGTACCCGCGGCTTTGCCAACAAGTACCCCATTGAGGGCTTCGTGCTTGAGGGCGACCACATGAAGGGCTCCGACGGTGCCCCCGATTTGGAGGACTTGGACTCCCACTCCTTCATGTCCGAGGAGAATATGGAGGCCCTGCGTGCCCACTACCGCCACCCCATCATCAAGAAATATGGTGAAATGGCTGAGAAGGTAGGTGGCCACGGCGGTATGGACTTCTTTATGGATGTTCGCATGGTATACTGCCTGCAGAATGGTCTGCCCCTGGATATGGACGTGTACGACCTTGCCGAGTGGTGCTGCTTGGCTGAGCTCGGCTCCCTCTCCATGGATAACGGCAACTGCGCCGTCTCCTTCCCCGACTTCACCCGCGGGCACTGGAACGACGTGAAGGGCTACACCCACGCTTGGGCATCCCCCGAGGATGAGGCCGCTACAGATGCTGCCGCTGTTGCCTACACCACCGCCCAGAAAGAGGCTGTTGCCAAGTACAACCTCTGGGCTCTTTACGATGCCGCCGCCAAGGCTCAAGGCGCAGATAAAGACGCCGCCGAAAAAGCCTACCGCGCTGCTCAGGAGCAAGCTCAGGCTGAGTTTGATGTGCAGTAAAGCACCCCGCATTAAATCATAAACACTTTCTCGCCCCATGGTACCCACCATGGGGCGAGTACTGTAGGGCGATAGCCCTTCAATATCACTACCCCGCAGGGGGAATATCACTCGCACAGTGGTGCAAAGCTCACCCCGTGAGGGCGCAGAAAGCCATTATTCCCCCCCAGCCCGCGCAAGCGGGCGGCAGTTTAAATAGCGAGGTGGTGCAGCGAGCCAACGGCGAGCGACTCGTCACGGCGTAGGCTTGCCGAAGACGGAAATCACTCGTACCGATAAGTAACAGATGGGAACCCGTGAAACGGGTGACAGTTAAGTTTAGTTTCAATTTGCAGCTGGGGCTAAAAAAAATCCTTTTTTCGAGGTCCCCGAATTACGATTTACGAAGTAAACAAAGCTATTGCGACGGCTCAAGATGTTCACACCTACAAATAGGTGTTTGTGTCATTCGAATAATACACATAGCTAAACGCAACTCGCCCCATGGTGGGGTACCATGGGGCGAGAAAATGTTTAGCCTATAAAAAGGGGGCTTTACTTGCGGCGGCGGCGGGCAGCCAGGCCAGCGAGGGCAAGCAGAGAAAGCGTAGCCGTGGCGGGCTCAGGGACAATGCTCATAGCGAAGTTACTGTATACAACATTTGTTGTCTTGTTTGCTCCATCGCTAAAGAAATTCACATCTGTCAGGACGAACTCTTCCGTTTTCAAATCCCATGTTATACTGTCATTAACACCATCACTCAGCAGCATCGAATAACTATCACCATCCCAGCTTACTGTGCCTGTCAGAGCAATGGTAGCTCCATTTTTAAAGACAATAGTGTCACCCAAAACCCCTTCAGGTGTTACATTTACAGCATTTTTAGTGTCAATACCAGTATTAAATGTGTATGTTACAGCATCGCGCGTCACATCTTCATTAGGTGTCTCAGCTTTATTGTCATGGTCTTCGTTGGTTGTAACGGTCGTAGCAGTTGTTGAACCGTACGAAATTCTTTCGTCAGTTGTAACCGGGGTCGGGTCCTGGTTAGAAACAGTATCTTGGTTGTATGTCTTTCCCATCAGATAAGTACCCGTTTTTGTTACGAGGGATATAACGTTTTCTCCATTTATGCTCGGAGTATTGATACTTACACTAAACGTGAAGGACTGGCTGTGAGTCAAAGTTATGGCCTCCTTTAGTTCGTAATTAGCATAGGCTTGACTCCAGTTAGAGTTTTTAAGTGTCAAGCTACCATTTTCAATGCTAAACTGGCCTCGGTCAGCACGGCCGGCTCCGGTTGACCAGGTACCAATTTCATTGTCCGAGAACGCATTCGCGGTAATGGTTTCACCCATGGCAACGCCGGCCAGGGCGAGGAGTGTAATGAATGTCTTTTTCATATTTTAATGTTATTTGATTATTAATATTTTGCTCAGCTCGTGCAGGGATACTCGTTCCCACGCGCGTCGGGAGGCTGAGAGACCTGCCCCGAGCCGACTGAGCGTAGTATACAGCATTCTAAATGCTGTGTTTTTAGTACGTCAGGCATGACACGTAACTGGGGTGAGAGTCCCCAATGAGCCGCTGACAGGGCGGAATCAAATAGCCAAGGGCAACTGCGTCACAGTAATGTGGGGTGGGAAGGAAGC
>SUVJ01000045.1 GCA_015062045.1 Akkermansiaceae bacterium | reverse complement strand
TCACACTGGGCGCAGGTGCCCGCATGCAGGCCGTGGTGGGCGAGAACCTGTACAACCGCACCTCTGTGCTGGAGCTGCGCGCCCTGGCTAAGTTGGATGTAGGCGACCGCGCATCGGAGGCAGATGTGGCCTTTATTGGCGGCAGCCGCGCCACGGTAGAGAGCGCAGAGCCGGGAGCCTTTGGCGTAGAGCTGGGTGCAGGGCTGTCCATACCCGTGGGTGATGAGAATGATGGCACGTTGTTCTTTGACGTGTCCGCAGAGTTTAGAAGTGGATACTCTGAACTCAACGGCACCGTTGGGTACAGAATCAACTTCTAGGTGTAAAAAAGAATGAGTGCGCCCACTCTCCTTTTCTCGGGGGGAGTGGGCGTTTTGTACTTCCCCCCCCTTGCGGGCAACGCCCTCCGAATTTCGTAGCCCCCCTGTGGGGCGAAATAGTTTAGGCAGGCGGTCAAGCGTGCACGCAGTGCGCGCGCGACCCCTGCTGATTATCAAAAATAATATGGAGCCCGACGAGCATCGCGAGGAGGCCGACACAATCCCCACGAGGGGTGTTAACCCCGAGTCCCGCTCCGCTCCGGGCTCACGCCCTGCGCTATACCCATCTGTCGGCCTCGTCGTCAACGCTAACGCGCCGACTCCTCGGGCTCCGGTATATTTTATCCATGTGCAGGGGCTTCTTTGTCACGGCGTAGGGCTTAGCCCGAAGACGGAACGCCCCTGCCTATGTTATTTCGCCCCACAAGGGGGCTGGGGAAAAGTTGAAAGTTGAAAGTTGAAAGTGTGCGCATCTTGCGCCTTTGCAGTAGCTTTGCTTACTTTGTAAATTGTACCTTGTAAATCGTACTTCTCCCATCCCCCCCCTTTCATGCCGTTTGCCATTTAGTTTAGTGCGCTTTTTCTTGCAAATACAATAAACAGCAGGGTACATGCGGCCATGGCAAAGGGGTAATACAGATGCGGAATAATATCCATGGCGCTTAACCCGGCCAGAGATGCTGCGGCAAGCAGCTGCGCGCCGTAAGGAATAACGGCTTGAATGACGCAGGAGAAGGTATCCAACAAACCGGCGGTACGGGCAGGGGAGATATGGTATTTTTTTGCAATGCGGCGTGCAATGTTACCCACTGCAACAATGGCTACAGTGTTGTTGGCCGTGCAGAGATTGGCTAAAGATGCCATGAGCCCTATGCTGAGCTCTGCACTGCGGCGACCACGTATACCCCGTGCCATGTGAGAGATGATGTAGCTGAGCCCTCCGTTGTAGCGTATCAGCTCCAGCATGCCGGCCGCCAGCAGGGTAACGATAATGAGTTCTCCCATGCCGGTGATGCCTGCTCCCATGGCCCCGGCCCAGTCCAATAAGGTGGTGCCCGGCATGCACAGCACGGCGATTCCCGTGGCGGCTATCCCCAAAAAGAGCACCTTCATCACATTCATGCCGCAAATGGCACATACCAGCACCAAAAGGTAAGGTATAACCAAGGCATACTGCGTGTGCCCGTAGTTTACTTGATTCTCAAATTGCAACCCTATGACTGCATACAATACCAATATGCCTATGGCGGCAGGCAGGACAATACGGAAGTTGGCGCGGAACTTATCCCGCATGGCGCATCCTTGGGTGCGAGTGGCGGCAATGGTTGTATCGGAAATGAAAGAGAGGTTATCTCCGAAAAAGGCGCCACCCACCACAGCCCCTGCCATCATGCCTGCGTGGCAATTTGCCCCGGCGGCAAGCCCTGCGGCAACCGGCATCAGGGCAACAATGGTGCCTACCGAGGTGCCGATGGAAAGCGATATCAGGCATGCCGCCAAAAAGACTCCCGGCAGCAGCATGTTGGCAGGTAAACTGTTGAGGGTAAGCTTTACCATGGCATCTACCGCGCCTATGTGTTCTGCCCCCTTGGCAAATGCCCCTGCCAAAATGAAAATCCATATCATCATCATGATGTTGCTGTGCGCGGCCCCGGCAGAAAAACGCTCCACTCGCTGCACAAAACGCTTGGGCTTACACACCATGAAAGCCCAGCCCGATGCCGCTAAAAATGCAATTGCTACGGGCATTTTGTAAAAGTCCTCTGCCAGAATCGAGCTCACCACATAAATGAGGAAAAACACCACCAGCGGGCTCAGCGTCACCAGCCCGCGCCTGTGGTTAATGTATGGTAATTCTCTCTCGCTTTCCTTTGCCATGCCCCTATTTTAGCATGAACCCTCCGGCTCGTAAAGAGATATTGAACCCCGCGTCGGAACAATTGCGAAAATGGCAATTTGTGGAGATGCCCTGCGGGCTCTATTATTCGCCTTGCCTGTGCGAGACCATACATGTTCGCCCGCAAGGGCGAACTATCATGCCTTGCTATCATGTAAAACTATCATGCGAGCAACGCGAGCTATCATGCAAGGCGCATGGCTCCGCGCAGTAAAAATTATTGTCCCCAGCGGGCTCGTTCGGAGGGGGACGGAAACTGAGCGGCTATTGCTGCGAAGTTTCACTGCGCCCCAATGGGGCAAAGTTTCACCGAGCTTCGCGAGGTTTCACTGAGTGCAACGAAGTTTCACCCCATTTGCCACGCGGCAAATGGGTAATGTTCGGATTCCCCCCCTGCGGGCTTTCGCCCGCCGAATTTCATAGCCCCCTTGTGGGGCGAAATAACATAGGCAGGCGGTCAAGCGTGCACGCAGTGCGCGCGCGACCCCTGCTGATTATCAAAAAATAATATAGAGCCCGACGAGCAACGCGAGGAGGCCGACAGATGTACATAGCGCAGGGCGTGAGCCCGGAGCGGGGCGGATTGATTCGGCTCACTAACGCTCGCTGTTTACCACGCACACCCCAATTTGTAGGTGAGACCATCTTAAGCCATCGCAATAGCTTTGCTTACTTTGTAAATTGTACTTCGTAAATCGTACTTCTTTTCTCATTGTACCTTGTAAATAACGGTCTTACAGGGTTCTTTGCCTAATGCGTTTGCCCTGACTGCCTCAGATTTTCATTTGACAGAGCAGGGCATAAATAATAAAATACGGTTGAGATGCAAAAAATACTGAGTTTACTATTTTTGCTGTGCAGTGTGGTGCTTGGTTTGGAACCGGGCGAGGTTGTCGTGGTGTATAATGCAGAAAGTGCTTTGAGTAAACAGGCCATGGCCCGCTATTGTGCCGGGCGGCGCATTCCCGTGAATAATCGCTTGCCGTTGTATGGGGTGAAACGTGGGGATGTTACACGTGCTCAGTATGATATGAATATCAAGTTTCCGCTGTTAGTGTTGGCGCGGGAGCGCGGGCTTGTTTTTTCTGCCGGGCCGCAGGGGAGGGGCACAAAGATTAAAGCCATGGTGTTGATGCCGGATATACCCCTGCGTATTAAAGAGGATACCCCCAAGGGAAAGCCCGCTGCCGGTGGCTTGCAGGTGAACTCTGCCGCGTTGGACTCCGAGCTGATGCTGTTGGGGGCTGAATACCCCCTTGCCTCGCTGGGGCAGAACCCGTATTTCGGCAAAGTGAGTTTGCCGGCTCGTCATGAGCGTCAGGTCCTGATGAGCGTATGCCGCATAGACGGCCCCAATGAGGCTTGTATTAACCGCATGATTGATGACCCCTTGGAGGCAGAGCGTACCGGTTTGTGGGGGTGGACCGTGGTGGATAACGGCGGCCCCTACAAAGAGGGCGATGCTATGATGGAACGCGTGGCAGACATTTGCCTGAAGGGATGCATGCCGCTTTTTTACGACAAATCAAAATCCACCATTGCCAAGGATTATCCGTTGATGGCAGATGTTGCCTGCTATTGCGGGTGGTATACAAACCCACCCGATGGTCCGTTCCGCAAAGCCTCCAAAAGTGGGTTTAAGTTTGCGCCGGGGGCAGTGGCTTTTCATCTGCATTCTTTCAGCGCTACCTCCATTTACGACAGCAACACGTGGGTGTCCACCTTGCTGGAGCGCGGGGCGTGTGTGACCGCCGGCAATGTGGCAGAGCCGTATTTGGGGCCCAGCCTCAATGCCGGGTTGTTCTTTGCCCACCTCTTTGACGGCAAAACGGTGGGGGAGGCGGCTCTGCTGGCATCCCCTTCTGTCTCTTGGCAGTGTATTGTGTTGGGGGATCCGCTTTACCGCCCGTTCCCGCGCACGGGGATTCAACCGGATAAAACCAACCCGTTTGTGCGTTGGCGCTTGGCGGTAAATCAACATAAGGGGGATATGGCTCAATTGAAAGCTGTAGTCGATGCTGAAAAACGTACCCCCTCCGGTCCGCTCTTTGCTGAAATCTATGCCGGACTTTGCCGCGAAACCGGACAACAACAGGAGGCTGAAAAATACTACCGTTTTGCCGCAGAAAGCTACGGGCCACTGCGTGATAAAATACGTGCTACCATGTTACTTGCCTACACCTTGCAGGAATTGGAGCGCCACAGCGATGCTGCATACATAGCCAAGACTTTGCAAAAAAATTACGGCAAATCCATGTATGCCGAAGCCGTCAAAAAAACAGTAGCTGATATTCCCGATAAAAAATAGAATAGGGCTGCGGCGGCGGGCGTGCCATATCACCTTAGTGGGATTGTTTAGTGATATTTTTTATGACAACGGGACAGGCGATTCTTTTTTCCTGTCAGTGGGTGTATTTTGCCTTGAAACGCGGGGGCTGCGGTAGTACAATAGCCGCGCTATGTTCTACATTACTACAGCAATTGATTATACGAACGGATCCCCCCACATCGGGCATGCTTATGAGAAAGTCTTGGCGGACGTATTGGCTCGTTGGCACCGAATGTGCGGAGAACCTACGTATTTTCTTACCGGTGTAGACCAGCACGGGCAAAAGGTGCAGCAAAAGGCAGAGGAAGCCGGAATCTCCCCGCAGGAATATGCAGATACCGTGACCAAGCGTTTCGTTGCTTTGTGGGAGCGCTTGGGCTTGCAATATGACGGTTGGGCGGCTACCACAGACCCCCGCCATGAGGCTTGCGTGCAGAAGATTTTGACCAACCTGCGTGATAAGGGTTGCCTGTACAAAAAAGCTTACAAAGGTTTCTATTCCGTGCGTCAGGAGCAGTTCCTGACTGATAAGGAGCGTGGCGAGGACGGCAATTTCGGCCCCGAATGGGGGCAAGTGATTGAGCTGGAGGAGGAGAACTGGTACTTCAACCTTACGGCCCATATCGGCTGGCTCAAGGAGTTTGTGACCACACACCCCGACTGCGTGCAACCGGAGTTCCGCCGCCAAGACTTGCTGATGGCCATAGAGCGTGCCACGAATGACTTGTGCATCTCCCGCCCCAAAGATCGCTTGAGCTGGGGTATCCCCCTGCCGTTCGACCCGGATTTTGTAACCTATGTGTGGTTTGATGCGCTCATCAACTACATTTCCTTTGCGGGGTATCTTGCAGAGGGCGACACTACCTTGCCGGAGTTCAGCAAGTTGTGGCCTGCTGCATGTGAGGTTATAGGCAAGGATATTTTGGTGCCGGCACACGGTATCTATTGGCTGTGCATGTTGCATGCCATGGGCTTTACGGATGAAGAGATGCCGCGCCTGTTGGTACACGGTTGGCTCAACATCAAGGGTGAAAAGATGTCTAAGTCCCTCGGTAACATTGTGGACCCCAACGACCTGTGCGATGTTTTCGGTGCAGAGGCCGTGCGCTACTACTTGGTGCGCGATACCAAGGTTGGCTACGACAGCGACTATGACCCCGAGCGCCTTAAGATGATTTACAACACTGAGCTTGCTAACGATGTAGGCAACCTCTGCAACCGCTCCCTCAATATGTGTGTACGCTACCTCGGCGGCGTGGTAACGGTGGCGGACACCCCGGCAGATGACGAGCTCTCCGTTGCTTTGCGCCAAAGCCTTGCAGATACCGAGGCCCGCTTTGCCGAGCACATGAACAACTACAGCACCTCAGAGGCTCTTGCCGTGCTCAATGCTCATGTGGGGCAGTGCAATGCCTTTATTGAGAAAACGCAACCCTTCATGCTGGCTAAGGATGAAACGCGCTTGGCAGAGCTGCAAAGTGTGCTTGCTCACCTGCTGGAGAGCTGCGCCCACATCGGCTACTTGCTCGGCTGCGTTCTGCCGGATGCCTCCGCCCGCATTCTCAGCCAGTTGCAGTTGGATGCCTCTGCCCTCACCCCGCAGACTCTTACTTGGGGTATCCTTAAGAACGGGCACACCGTGCAGGCTCCCTCCCCCGTGTTCCCCCGCATTCTTTCTGAGGAAGAAAAGCAGAAGATGGCAGAAAAAGCTGCTAAGGCCGCTGCCAAAGCCGCCCGCAAGGCAGCCGCTGCTCAGCAACAGTGATTTTGATTGCTAATAACGGCGTTTATGTTTAATCAGGAGGTTATAACAGAAGCAGAAATTGCCGGTGTGCAAGTGCCCGCCGGTAATGCCGTCATTCTGCCCGAGGGCTCACGCATATACATTACCCAAATGTTGGGTAACTCCATCACGGCTGCTACGGATATCGGCTTGGTGCGTATTACCAAGGCAGAGGCTGCTCGTGGCGGTATTATCCCCCCCGAGGAACCTAAACCTCAGGAGGATATGGGCAACCTTACCCTGGAAGAGCGCGTTTGGAAGGTGCTCGGCAATGTGTATGACCCCGAAATTCCCGTGGATATCGTCAACCTTGGCCTGGTGTATGAGGTGGAGGTGGTGCCCCAGCCGGAGAAGGGTGCATACGTGCATGTAATGATGACTCTTACGGCCCCCGGGTGTACCATGGGACCACACATTATGGCTGAGGCAGAGGCAGGTATCTACGCACTGGAGGGCGTGGCAGATGTTAATGTGGAGTTTGTGTGGGACCCGCCGTGGAGCCAGAATATGATGACGGAGGAAGCCCGCATGCAGCTGGGCCTCATCTGATTTTGATATACTCTCATGGGCATACGCGACTTAGAGCTTACGGAGTCTGACATGCGGCACTTGGCAGAGATGAGTGCCATGGTGCTCTCCATGTTCGGACAAATGCAGGCAGATATGGATGACCCGCAGGTGCAGGCTTGGCACAAGCTCTGCGTCAATATTCTCAAGGCCGCCCACCATGTACCCTCCATTGCTCGCCACATGGAGCTTCAACCGGATTGCGGCTATTGGTTCTTCAAACGCCCGTATGTGGATGAGGCTTTTTACTCCGACATGCTGGAGGATTACCGCGATTCCACCTTCTGGGCAGAGCTGGTCAACCGCATGGCCGAGCAAAGCTTGGTGGAAAATTTGGGGGATGAGCATGCCTCGCTCCTCTCGGATGAGGAGCGTGCCGCCCGTGTCTCCTCACTTGAAAAAGCCTTGTGGCAGGAGGTGAACACCCACGGGCTTGATCGCCTCCTCTTTATGCTCCCCCCGGAGGAAAGCTGAATGCTCTCGCTCTCTGCACCGGGTAAATGACTCGCTGCAGTAGCTTTCATTAGTCTTGCCTTTCTTCCACAGCCTGTTGCTGTTGCATTTGGTTCACGGCTGCAAAGGGAGGCAGAATAATGGCGAGCGGTATCATGAGTGCGATTTCCGGCAGATGCTCTACGGCTTGCAGCGGCCAGGATATGGGCTCTAAAACATAGTGATAGGCTGCACGTTTTCGCGGTATTTCCGGGAAATAGGAGTGAATGGATAAAAGCTTCTCTTGCCCATTATCCGTGTATGTGTGGGGATTCGGTTTGCAACGTGTTGCCTTGCTGAAATCAAATTGTTGAATGGGGATGAGTTTTTGGACATTTCTCGGCACCTCGGGTATATCAATTTGCAGGCAGTTTTTAACATCTTCCTTACTCATTAACACCATTTGCCCCTCTACGGGTACTTGGCTTAAGTCTGCGTTTTCGGGGGCTGCTACTTCCAGTATCACATCGCTGCCGCCATGCCCGAAGCTCCAAGACCGTGCCAAGCCGGTGCGTATTTGGGTATACTGAAAATACAGCTCCATGTAATACAAATCCCCCAACTTATAGATGCGTAAATCATGAGCGGTCGGGGGCTCTGGTATTTTATGCCCTTCCGGAATCGCTACGATTTGAGGCTCTTTTGCAGGTGGTGTAAATGGTGTGTGGCGGGTGTTGAATGCTTCTTTTACACCGATATCACTCATGAAACCACCAATGTGCGGGGAGATGCCGCAGCTGCAAACTAAACAGGCTGCCGCAGAAATTGCTGCTATATTACATGTTTTCATGGGGGCTGGTTTTGTTAATCCCCGGTCGGTGTGATGCCTTTTTTGAGGGCTGCAGCAAAAGAGTCCGGCAGGCCGGTGTGGTGTATTTTGGCAGCAGCTGCATTTACATTATACTCTACACGGCGGAGGGAGAGTGTGGCGGTTTCGGTATCGAGCAGGGCGTAAGCGGCTTTCCAATTAAAGTCTCGCGGTTGCCCCACGGAGCCGGGGTTGATGAGGTAACGGCTGCCGGGCTCAAGCGCAAGCTGGCAAGTATTCGATTCATTGTATACTGCGGGGATGATGGATACGCTGTCCTCTGTCTGTTTGAAGATGCCGGCTCTGTGCGTGTGACCGAAAAAGCATAACTGCCCGGTAAAGGCTCCAAAGGCTTTGCGCGCTGCCGATATGTTGCCGACTCGTTGCCAAGTAGCCTCTTGCAGGGGCGATGCATGCACCAAGGTAATGCCTTGCCACTCTGCCCGCAAGGGTAGGGCTCTTATGTAGACCAAATGCTCCGCGGTGAGCATGGCCGCGGTGCGGTCCATCATGGCTGTGTACAGCGGTACCCCGAAGAGCCCGCGCTGCAACAATGCCTGTTCATGGTTACCCCGCACGCAAACACTGAAAAGCTGCATGGCTTTGTCTGCGCAGGCTGCGGGGTCTCCGTTGAAGCCAATGGTGTCACCCAGGCAAAGGTAGTGCTCTGCGGAGTGCGCACGGGCATCCGCCAACACGGCCTCAAGTGCCTCAATGTTGGCGTGAATATCTGAAAGTACGGCTATGCGCATTACTTTTTCAGCATGTTTTTAAGGCGCTCTTTAAGCGCGGGGATACCATCCCCCATGGCGGCAGATATGGGCAGAATCTCCACCTTGGGGAAACGCTGGCGCAGTATCTCCAGATTCTCCACGGCGGTGGGGTCGTCCATCTTGTTGGCCAGGATAATCCAATCCCGCTCGGCAAGCTCCTCGGAATAAAGCTTGATTTCTTTGCGCAGGGTTTGTATGGCCTCAATGGGGTCGTGCTCCAAGCCGGTCATGTCTACCACAAACAGCAGTACTTGGCAGCGCATGATGTGGCGCAAGAATTCATGACCCAGCCCGCGGTTCTCGGAGGCGCCTTCAATGATACCCGGTATATCGGCCACCACGCAGCGGCTGAAATCCTCAAACTCAACCACGCCTACGATGGGTTGCAGCGTAGTGAAAGGATAACTGGCCACCTTGGGGGTAGCGCGGGAGATTGCGCCCAACAGGGTGCTCTTGCCGGCGTTGGGGTAGCCCACCAATCCGGCATCTGCTATGCGGCGCAGCTCAAAGAAAAAGACGCCGCTCTCGGCCTCTGTGCCGTACTCGAATTTCAGCGGGGCTTGGTCCGTTGCGGTGCGGAAGTGCCAGTTGCCGCGGCCACCTTTACCACCTTGGCAGAGTACGAAACGCTCACCGGGCTCGGTGAGGTCTGCAATTTGCTCCAGTTCAATGCCATCGCCCTCACGCTCCAGCCAAGTGGCCTCTTGCATGGTGGCGGCGTTGCTGCGGTATACAATGGTGCCGGGGGGCACTTTGCCGATGACTGTTTTGCCGTCTCGCCCGTGTTTGCGAGCATGCATGCCGGGCATGCCATCCGTGGCAATCAGTTTGGGGTCATAGAAATAATTGCGCAGATCATTCGTGCCGGTGCTTACCTCAAGAATGACGCTGCCGCCGTCGCCGCCATCGCCGCCATCTGGGCCGCCACGCGGTACGAATTTCTCACGACGGAAACTGGCCAAACCATTTCCTCCTTTGCCTGCTTTGGCAAATATGCGAATGTTGTCTACGAACATGCGCGCAACATTATAGTAAAGAATGGTTATTGTCAAGCTTATTCCATAAATTACCCCGTAATTTGTGATTTGCGCTTGAACCCGAATCCTCAATCTGATATAATCTCACGAGAGCGTATGAGTACTGAGAGCACACCGATTTATCTCCAAGAGAATCCGAGCAAGATTCAACGAATGTTCGGCGATTATTATTTGGAGTATGCCTCATACGTGATTTTGGAGCGTGCCGTGCCCCATATTGTGGATGGCCTTAAGCCGGTGCAACGCCGTATTCTGCACTCCATGGAGCGCATGGATGATGGGCGTTATAATAAGGTGGCTAATATTGTGGGTGATACTATGAAATACCACCCGCATGGCGATGCCTCCATCGGCAGTGCATTGGTAACATTGGGACAAAAAGGCTTGCTTATTGATACTCAAGGTAACTGGGGTAATATCCTTACCGGTGATTCAGCAGCTGCCGCCCGTTATATTGAGGCGCGTCTCTCCTCTTTTGCCAAGGAGGTGGTGTACAGCCCCAAAGTGACGGAGTGGAAGCTCAGTTACGATGGCCGCAACAAGGAGCCCATTGCGCTGCCTGTTAAGTTCCCGCTGCTGTTGGCTCAGGGTGCTTTGGGTATTGCCGTGGGCATGAACTGCCTGATTTTGCCGCATAATTTCAATGAGATTATTGAGGCTGCCATCCATTATTTACGGGGCGAGGAGTTTACCCTTTACCCGGATTTTCAGACCGGTGGTTTGTTGGATGTTTCTGCATATAATGATGGCACGGGTAACAGTCGCTTGCGCTGCCGGGCTAAGTTGGATACCTCGTCCAAGCGCGTTATCCGTATTACCGAGGTTCCCTATGGCACCACGACAGATTCCCTTATTGAGAGTATCGAAAAAGCCATGGAGAAGGGTAAGCTCAAGGTGGCTCGTATTGAGGATAATACCGCAGCCGAGGCCGATATTTTGATTCACCTGGCTGCCGGGGCAGATGTGGAGAAAACCTGCAACGCCCTCTACGCCTTTACCGATTGCCAAAAGAGTATATCCCCTCGTGCCGTGGTGATTATGGACCGCAAGCCCGTGTTTATGGGGGTAAGCGAAATCCTCAAACATAATGTGGACTTCACTAAAGAAACGCTCCGCCAAGAGCTGGAGGTGCGCTTGGCGGAGCTGCAAGAAAGCTGGATGCTGGCCAGCCTGGAAAAAATCTTTATCGAAAACCGCATCTATAAGGTGTTGGAGGAGAGCGATAGCTGGGAGCAATCCATTACGGAAATCGGCGAGCGCTTAGCCCCGTTTGTGGTGGATTTCTGGCGCCCTGTAACGCGTGATGATATTGTGCGCCTTACCGAGATACGCATTAAAAAGATTGCCAAGTATGAGATTCACGATGCCTTGAAGCACATTGCAGGGCTTGAGGCAGAAATTGAGCAAACCCGCAAACACTTGGCTCAGCTCACTCGTTACACCATCCGCTGGTTTGAAAACTTGAGAAAAAAGTACGGCGATGCCTGGCCCCGCCGTACGGAGATTACCACCTTTGACTCCATGACCCGTGCCGAAGCCGCTGTGGAGAATGAAACGCTGTATATTGATGAAGAGGGCTTTGCCGGCTATGGCGTGCGCAAGGGCGAGGCGGTGGAAAAATGCTCCACCCTCAGCGATATTCTTACCGTTGACAGCCAAGGTGTGCTGATGGTACGCCGTGTGCAGGAGAAATTCTATGTCGGTAAAAAGTTGCTCGATATCCGTGTGTTGCGCCCCGGTGATGATTGGGTGTTCAACATGATTTATCGGGATGGTAAAGATGGCATCACCTATGCCAAACGTTTCCATTTAGGTGGTTTTACCCGCGACAAAGAATACCAACTGACACAGGGGACCAAAGGCAGCCGTATCTTCTTCTTTACCGTGCACCGCACGGAGGAGGAAAGTGCTGATATGCAGGTGAATGTTTACCTCAAAAATCAGCTCAAACGCCTGCGCCGCCCCATCCCTTACGATTTTGGTAACCTACGCGTTAAAGGCCGCCAAGTGCTCGGCAATATTGTCACCAAAAACCCCGTGGAGCGTGTGGCGCGCATTATGCCCGTTGCCCCGGACCCCGAAGCCCCCCCTGCAGAGGAGACTGAGGTGGCCATTATGCCTACCCCCGCAGCAGATGGGGAGTCTACCCCCGCCTCAACCGATGCTCCTGTGGCGGAACTGCATCCGCCCGCAGGCCCCTCTGAGGACCCCGACGTGCAGCAGATGGACTTGGGTTTGTTGTGAAGATTCCTTCTTGCAAAAAAAACGGCACCGTTTATCATGCGGTGCCGTTTTCACTAAATTAAACAGATTTGGTAAAACCGAGCTTGTATTTCAGCAGCTCCCATGCTTCTGTAAGCAAATTAATCGGATTGCGCCTGAGGGCGTGCCGCCCCTTTAACAAAACGGGCTTTTCCGGTAGCGGTTTTGTGGGTTCATTGTGGTGTTGTTTTATTAACTCTGCCACTCGGTTGTAAATGTTGTGTTTTTCCACTAAAATTCGACGTGCTTCTCTTATCGCAGGCAGCCGTTTTTCATACTCGTTGTTATCGATAGCGTTGCGTATAATACGGTATGCTTCCTCATAGTCATCTAAGGGTATTCGGATAAAACTTTCTGCCGGAAAAATCTCTTCCAAACGCGGGTCTCCCACGTAGAAAGCCAAGCACAGGCTCAACAGCGGGTCAGATATCTTATCCGTCCAATGGTAGGGGGCTACGTAGTTTTCAATGGCTATCGTGTATCGATAGTCATTCTGGGCTTCATACTTCTTATTCAATTCCCTGACGCCTCTTCCATACCATTCCATCTCCGGGATCCTGCCCGATAAATATTTAATCAGGTTATATCTCTTTTTGTGTAGAGTATGCGTTTGCTGTTTTGCTGAGCAAATGGTGGATATGCATTTGCTCTTGGGATAATCCGGTTGAGAAAAGGCTTCTTCCATGGGAATACCTGCATACCATAATAAGCAACCTTCACCGTATTCGTGCCTCGGATGAGGTAGTTGCTTTGGTGTGAGTGTTGTTAAAACGTATTGAAATTGAGAGGTGTAGCATTTGGGGTATATCTTGATGCTCGGTGGCTCCTGCGTAACAAGAATAGTGTGTTCTTGAGGACATGCCAGTGGCTCGGTTTCATTTGTAATGGACCCGGATTTTTTTGGTAATTCATCATATACCAACATCCAGTCGTAGTCTCTGCATTCATTGTCAAAGATAAACAAGCAACCGTCTCTTTCTACGGTGTGCTTGCTTCCATGCGAGCCTCTGTTTGTAACTTTTATGCGTATCATTTCAATGTATAATTATAGATTACCAATTGAGTTACGGTCTCAATCCTTCTGCAAAGCGGATGAATGATTCATCCAGTATAGAGCAGGCGCGTTCAACTCCAAAGAACTCTCCTACCTCCGTTACTTTGTTTTGCAATGTTTTATAGGTGCGGAAGAAGTTTTGAATCTCTTGCAGATAATGTGGGGCTAAATCCTCCAGTTTATTGATGTGGTCATAGCGGGGGTCTCCTACATTCACGGCCAGTATCTTAACATCCGGCTCGCCACAGTCTATCATATCCATGCCGCCGATAATGCGGCAGTCCACATAGCAGCCGGGGAAGGTGGGGGCAGAGGTGAATACCAGAATATCCAACGGGTCACCGTCCAAATAGCGGGTGTGTTCAATGAATCCGTATTCTGCAGGATAGTATACGGAGGAGTACAGCACGCGGTCCAGTTTGATGCGCCCCGTGCGCTCATCCACCTCATACTTATTGCGGCTCCCCATGGGGATTTCGATTCTGGCTTCTACCACTCTCATACTTTTTCAGTTTAGCAGAATTATCCGTTAGCGTCAAGGCACTTCTGCCAATCTCACATCATTTTGCACAACTTGGGGGGTGAGTTTATCCAGCTCATCCAATAGAGCCGCAGCAAATGTGCCGGGGTGGGGGTGTTGGGCGGCTGCTTTTTCCCCGGCCAAGCCCAGGAGGGCGGCAGTTGCCATGGCTGCATCCAAGGCAGAGTTGGCTACGGCCAGGCAGGCTGCACATAGCCCGCCCATGGCACAGCCTACACCGGTAACTCGCGTCATAATTTCATGCCCGTTGGTGCAGATGATGGTGCGGGTGCCGTCGGTAATGTAGTCGGTCTCTCCCGTTACGAGTACGACTGCCCCTGTTTTGTGTGCCAAGGCCTTAGCTGAGGGCAGGGCTGCAGCACTATCCTCTGCGCTCTCAACACCACGGCACAATGCGCCTTGCGCACCAGCCAGTGCAATAATCTCGGACGCATTGCCGCGTATCATAGCAGGCGGGGTGTTCAGCAGCTCATTGCAAACTTGGGTGCGGAACTTGAGCAGGCCCACCGCCACGGGGTCCAACACCCAAGGGATGCCCGCCTTTGCGGCATCTTGCACGGCGACTTTCATGGTGGCCGCCTGTTGTTCATTCAACGTGCCTACATTTACCAGCATACCGTTGGCGCAGCTGTGCAGTAGGTCTCGTATTTCCGCTATGTGTCAGCATAACGGGCACGCCGCCTACGGCCAGCAGCATGTTGGCGGTAATGCTTTGTACCACGTTGTTGGTCAAGTTCAGAATCAGCGGTTTCTGTTCGCGCAGTCTGCGCAATATCTCTGCTGCGGTTTGGTTGAGAGGGTTCATAACAAGTCTTTTGCTGCTTGGGTGGGATCTTCGGCTGCACAAATGGCAGATACCACAGCCACGCCCGCTGCCAGTCCTGTGGCTCGTATGGCGGCGGTGCGCTCTTGATTAAGCCCGCCGATGGCAACAATGGGCAGGGGGCTCAGGCGTGCCAGCTTTGCCCAGCCCTCTACACCCATGGGGGGCGGGGCGTCATCTTTGGTGATGGTGGGGAACACCGGGCCGCAGCCTATGTTGTCCACCATGGTGGTGTCAACCTTGGACATTTGCTCTGCAGTGGTGACGGTGAGCCCCAGTATCTTGTCCGGGCCAATCAGGGCGCGAGCCTCTGCCACGGGCATGTCATTTTGCCCTATGTGAATCCCCTCGGCATCAATTTCGACAGCCAGTTGAACATTGTCATTGATAATGAGGGGCACACCCACGCTGCGCAAGTAGGCTTGCAAGGGCAACACCTGGGCTTTCTGCTCCTCGTGGTTCAGCTTTTCGGAGCGGTATTGCACCAGCGTAACACCGCCCTCTACGGCGCGTTTCACGGTTTCTACCAAGCCGTAGCGGCAACGCTCTACCTCATCCGTTACAAGGTACAAATGGTAATTGATCTGCGGTTTCATCCGAATAAGGGGGTGGAGTAATAACGGTCTGCGGAGTCGGGTAAAATAACAACAATGTTTTTGCCCTTATTTTCGGCACGTGTAGCCACTTGCGTGGCTGCCCACAACGCTGCGCCCGAGGATATACCCACTAACACGCCATCCCCGGTGCCCAACTCTTTGGCGGTAGAGAAGGGGGCCTCATTGTCAACGGTAATCACCTCGTCTATCAACGTGCAATCCAGCACGGCAGGTACAAAATTAGCCCCTATCCCCTGGATAGCGTGCGGCCCGGCTGCACCACCGCTCAGTAGGGGAGAGGCCGCAGGCTCTACCGCTACCACATGTAACTGTGGGTTTCTCTCTTTCAGGTACTTAGCCGTGCCGGTCAGTGTGCCGCCGGTGCCCACGCCCGCTACCAGAATATCGACCTTGCCTTCCGTATCCGCCCATATCTCCGGCCCGGTGGTGGCATAGTGCGCAGCTGCATTGGCGGGGTTATCAAATTGCCCGGCAATAATGGCACCGGGTATGCTGCGTTGCAGCGCTTCTGCCCTGGCAATGCTGCCTTTCATGCCCTCTGCACCCGGTGTAAGCACCACCTCGGCACCATAGGCCTTGAGTATATTGCGTCTCTCGGCACTCATGGTATCCGGCATCACCATAATGGCTCGGTAGCCTCTTGCTGCTGCCAGTGCCGCCAAACCAATGCCTGTGTTGCCGCTGGTGGGCTCAATAATGGTGCCGCCCGCTTGCAACCGTCCATCTGCCTCTGCCGCCTCAATAATATACTTGGCTGCCCTGTCTTTAACGGAGCCCGTGGGGTTTAAATACTCCAACTTGCACAGCAAACGCGCCACGATACCGTGCTTCTTATTATAATTTACGGGCTCCATCAGCGGAGTGCCTCCTATCAATGTGCCGACACTGCGGTGTATTTTCATATCCCCATGCTATCACATAACTCAGAGCGGGTCAATAGGTTTATTTTTTGTGTTATTTGTGTGTATGACACAAAAAACGAAGGTGAGAAAATGAGGCTGTAATAGGGGTTAAAATGTGTAAGTCGCTCTTTTTTCAATAAAATATTTTTACTAAAGAAAAGTCAGAACTCCACTATATATAGAAACCTGTAATTTTTCTCCCTATTTTTATGACCTCACATGCTGACTCATACGTTAAAAAGAAAATAGCTGCCGCTTGGGCAGGGTTGATGATTGGTGACGCTTTGGGTGCCCCCGCAGAGTTCTGTTACCATGAGGATATCATGGCTAAGTACCCTGCCGGCTTGCAAGACATGGTACCGGGTTTTTGCATCTGTACGGATCGTCAACCCGGAGTGGTAACAGATGACACGCAGATGGCTTATTGCCTGCACCTGGCTTTGCTGGATGCCAACGGCTGGAGCCGTGAGGCTGCCCTCAATCGCTACTTGGAGTGGCTCGCTACCGACCCGCCCGACATCGGCGAGGCTACTTATGATGCCCTTACCGGCAACCCCAACCCGGAGTCCCAAGGTAACGGTGCGCTCATGCGTGTGCTGCCCATTGCCTTGTGGGCAGCTACTCACCCCGATTTTGACTGGCAAACCGCTGCCCGAGAGGATGCCTCCATCACTCACCCTCACCCGGTGTGCGGGGAGGCCAATGTAGTGTATGTGTATGCCCTACTACAGGCCATGCAGCAGGGTATCTCTGCCCGAGAAGTATACGAATCGACGATGCGTTTTGCCGCAGAGCAGGGGGTGTCCCCCGCTGTTACGGATGCTTTGCGTCGGGCGGAATCCGAACGCCCGGATTATGATGGTGAGTGCATTGGCTGGGTGCTTGTTGCCTTGCAGAGCACTTTCTACCAGTTGCTGCACGCACTGAACTTCCGTTCGGCTCTGGTGGATATCGTTTCCGCCGGCGGAGATACGGATACCAACGCTGCCATTACCGGCGCATTGTTGGGCACGCTTTATGGGGTGGACTCCATTCCCTCTGCTTGGCTGGCTGCTGTCCGTGCCAATAATGAAAGTGAGTACGTTCGCCTTTTACCGCCGCGGGCCTCATAAAATCGTACCTTTCTTTCGCTTTTCTTGCCTAATTCCCGCCCGATTTCGGGAAATACGCTTTTTTGTGTAGAAAAATGTCAAATTTTTGCGTTGTATTATCAAGCGTTTACAAAAAATGTGAAAATTTTCTTCACTTTTTTACAAAAATTGGCTTGACGTGCGGCATCGATTCTGGTAAGATTCTCGGCACACCGTCACGGTGACGCCCGAAAGGCCGAGCGGCTCGAATGAGCAGGGCGAGGCAAGGCCGG
>SUVJ01000044.1 GCA_015062045.1 Akkermansiaceae bacterium | reverse complement strand
AATTTTTTTTGCAGTTTTTTTATCTGATTTGTTCCAAATCCCCATGTCTCGTAGGGCTTGTTTGGATAAATTAATATTCATTTTCGGCAACTTCTAAATCCAATAAATCGTCCAAAGTTTCCGGTGTGTATGTAGTGTATTCCCCGTTTTCGAATTCTTGTCGGGATTTTTCTATGTGTCGTATATTTGCCGGTGAATCTAACTGATTCATGGTTTCCATCCAGGAGTTATACTGGTCTGCCGGTATCATGACTACCTCTCGGTTGCGAGATTTGATCATGATAGGCTCATAATCATCCACACAGGTTTTAATCGTTTTTGCCAAATTTTGTCTGGCCGAGGTAAAAGATAGTGTTTGCATGTATTTAAACGTACAGGTTACAGGTACATTTGTCAAGATGAAATCATGAAAAAGCCCGTGCAAGTTATACTGCCCGGGCTAAAAAAGGCGAAATCGTTTTGATTACTCTGCGGTGGGTTGCCAGTCGATGCGGTTTTCTTCTTTCCAGAATTTCTCCAGACCATAGAAGTCTCGCACCTCTGCCGCCATGATGTGTACCATCACGTCAATATAGTCCAGTACGGACCACAGCGCGTTGGGCGTGCGCTCTGCGTATACGGGGCTAATCTCGTATTTCTCCCACACCTCTTTATCAATGCCGCCGAGCACGGCGCGCAGGTGAGGGGTGGAGGTGGCGGTACAGACGATGGCAAAGTCTGTGATGGAGGAGGTGCCGCGCAGGTCATACACGGCAATATCAGCGGCCTTAATCTCGTCCGCAGCGGCGGCGCAGGCAAATGCTAATTCCTTGCTGTTCATAAGTTGAGGTAATGTAAGGTGTAATCAGAAACGGGGTTCGGCTTTCTCTTCATCCTCTACCTCGCCGGGGGCAGGCGGTGCATCATCCGGCGTTTGCAGGTCGGTAGGGGCATCGAGGTCCACCGGCATGGGCGGGGGGAGCTCTCTGGTGGGCGGGTTGAGCATGGTGCCGGTTTCAACGAGCTCTGCAATGTGCTCACCGCTGAGGGTTTCATACTCAATGAGTTTATCTGCCACCAGCAGGAGCTTATCCTTATGCTCGGTCAGAATATCGAGGGCGCGTTGGTAGTTTTCCGTTACAATGCGCTGAATCTCCTCATCAATAATCTGAGCCGTGCGCTCGGAGTAATTGCGGGTGGTTTGAGAGATATCTCGTGCCAAGAACACCTCGCTGTGGTTAGAGCCGTATTCAATGGGGCCAAGTTTTTCGCTCATGCCGTATACGCACACCATCTTGCGGGCAATGGCGGTAGCTTGTTGAATATCCCCACGTGCACCGCCGGAGACATCGCCGAACACTACTTGCTCTGCACAGCGCCCGCCCATGGCCATTACAATGTAGTCAAGCAGCTCGCTCTTGTACTCGCTGTGCTTGTCTTCATCGGGCAGCATCATGGTGACACCCAATGCCGGGCCACGGGGAATGATGGTAACCTTGTGCAGGGGTAAGCTCTTGGCCAAGTCAGTCTTAAGAAGGCAGAGAGCATGGCCGGCCTCGTGCACGGCAGTGTTGTATTTCTCTTTATCGGTAATTTCAAGGGAACGGCGCTCTCTGCCCCAGCGAACCTTCTCGCGGGCTTCCTCCAAGTCTGCCTGCATAACGGTCTTTTGGTTTTTACGGGCAGCGATGAGGGCGGCCTCATTCACCAAGTTGGCAAGCTCTGCACCGGAGAACCCTGTGGTGGCGCGGGCTATGGGGTTGAGGTTGACGGAGGGGTCAAGCTTAATCTTGCGCACATGCACACGCAGAATCTGCTCACGGCCTGCGGCATCCGGCAGGTGTACCATGACTTGGCGGTCAAAGCGGCCGGGGCGCAGCAGGGCGGGGTCGAGCACATCCACACGGTTGGTGGCGGCTATCACAATAACGTTTTCATTGGGGGTGAAACCGTCCATCTCCACCAGCATGGCGTTGAGGGTTTGCTCTCTTTCATCATGTCCGCCACCTACACCGTGGCCACGGTGGCGCCCCACGGCATCAATCTCATCAATGAAGATGAGGCAGGGGGAGTTCTTCTTGGCCTCTGCAAACATGTCTCTTACGCGGCTGGCTCCCACACCCACAAACATCTCCACAAAGTCTGAGCCGGAGATGGTGTAGAACGGCACATCTGCCTCACCGGCAATAGCCTTGGCAAGCAGGGTTTTACCCGTGCCGGGGGGGCCTACCATGAGCACACCCTTGGGTATGGTGCCACCCAGGTTACGGAACTTCTTGGGATTGCGCAAGAACTCCACAATCTCCCAGAGTTCTTCCTTAGCCTCGGAGATACCGGCAACATCCTTGAAGGTGATGTTGTTGCTGGCGGGGTCCAGCAGGCGGGCGCGGCTGCGGGCAAATTTCATGGCACCGCCGGGGCCGCCACCTTGGGCACGGAAGAGGAAGATGAGGATGAAGATGATAATGATAACGGGCAAGCAGTTGATGAGGATAGCCTCCCATGTGTTGCTTTCAATCTTGTGGCTGAAATTGTTGTCGAGCAATTCCTTAACCTTATCGCCCTGGAAAGCGGGGCTGAAGCTTACGGATACGGGCTCTGTATCTTTGGGCTCCACCTTGGTGAGCGGGGCTCGCTTGATGTATTGCCCGAAGACATAGCGATTGGCATCCAGCTGGGTGGTCAAAATCATCGGGTTGATGATTTGTACGGGCTTGCCGTTGTTATTGTATTTGTCGCTGTCGCTGGCAAAGAGAATGCGCCCCTCCTTATAAAGGCGGGCAAACTCTTTCACGTTGAGCATGTCGGGCTTGTTTTTGAGGGAGTAGCGGTGCTGAATAACCACGGGCATACGGCGTTGACGTACCTCGGGGCTGTCCTCTGCCGCCTCGCCCGGCTGCTTATCTGCCGTGGCTTGCTCTGTGCCTTGGGACTCATTACCGGCGGGGATGGTGGGTTGGGGCTTAGCCTCCACATTGGCCACCACGGGTTTCATCGTTACTGCCTCCAGGGAGTCTTGCGTGCGGTGGAAATCGCTCAGTATTGCAGTGTTGGTAATGCCGGCCTCGTTGAGCAGGTTCTTCATCTCCTCACTGTCGGAGTAGGGGACGATAAAGGTGCCTAAATCTGTGGCCGGTTGCTGTTTGAGGCGGTAGGCAGAGATAACGGCCTTGGTGTTATTGCTGTTGCCGGTGATGACAACGGGGAAATCCTTTTGGTTGTTGAGAATAACCTTGCCGTTTTTGCAGTCTGCTTCAAATTCCTCCAGTGTCTGCTTTTTCGTAGAGCCACCGAAGCCGTCATCAGACATAAAGGCGAGAGCAAGAATGCCTGTGATAACGGCAAGCAATATCCAGAGCCCCCAGTTGGTTTTGCCTGGTGCAGGTGCCGGCATTGGCGGGCGTCCGTTCGGGTTTTGTTTCTGATCAGCCATTGCTTTTGAATCGTGATTTGGTGTTTTGTTCATTATACAAGAAAAAAACGAAACTGTGAACGCCATTTCATGCCATAACGCGCGAAAAGCTTGTCATGACGCGCTATATCTTGCCTCTGTTCTGGTCAAAGCGTGCTTTTTGTGTTAGTATAACGGCATGCAGTACGAGGCAGTAGAGGAGAGTCTTGGTTATAAGTTTACGGATATCAATTGGCTTAAACAGGCATTGACCCACCCCAGTGCAGACCAAAAGAAGAGCACTAACCTCAATTATGAGCGTTTGGAGTATTTGGGCGATGCCGTGTTGGAGCTGGTGGTGAGCCGTGAGCTCTTTTCCCTTTTTCCCAAGGTGGATGAAGGGGAGCTTACCAAGTTGCGCTCGGGCATTGTCAGCCGCAAACACTTGTCTGAGCTGTGCAAGCAATTAGGGTGGTGTGATTATTTGGAGATGAGCCCGCAGTTGGTGAAGATGGGGGGTAAGGAATCTGTCTCTACCCTTGCGAATACTTTTGAAAGCGTAATCGGCGCAGTGATGATGGACTCTAACTACAACGCAGCCCGTAAGGTTTCTTTACATTTGCTGCAAAATAGTTTGGAAAACGCACAATCCCTTAAGGATGTTAATTACAAGGGCACCTTGTTAGAGACTTTGCAGGCGGTGGATGGCACCGGCCCCGAGTACGATGTTAAGCCCGTGTCTGCGGATAAACCCGCCGGGCCGTTCCTTGCCCGTGTGTTGTGGCATGGCCATGAAATCGGCAGTGCAGAGGGGCACAGCAAGCACCGCGCCCAAGTTGCCTCCGCCAAAGATGCTTTGCAGAAACGCCTTTGGGAAACAGTGCAGGGCTAAAGACAGTTGCTTTTTTTATCAATAAGAACAGCCGTTGCTTGTGGAGCAACGGCTGTTTCTGTAAAGAGGTAAAGGGGCGGTTTACTCAGCACCACCCAGCACGCCGCCAACCATCACGATGGCTGCAACCAGCGTTTGAGAGCCGAAGAAGGCGGGGTCCGCATCTTTAAGGCGGTCCACCTGCTGCACCATGGTCTCCATAATATGTTCTCTTTCGGAAAACCAGGCATCCAGCTCTGCCTGTACCTCCGGGGTGGGGGCGGGTAATTGGCTGAATGTTTCTGCTTGGGTATTGAGGGGGCGCAGCAGCTCTTGTATGGCGGCACCTGCCTGCTCTGCCGTTTCTTCATCTGTAACAGAGGCCAGGTGTGCATTAATCTTCTCTACAATGCCGAACATGACCTCCAGCGGGGCGGTGTAGGTATCCAGCGCGGTTGTTGCTTCTGCCGGAGCCGGTGCTGCGATGGATAACGTCTCTTCCGCAGAAGAGAGCGGTGCTACAGCTGCCAAAAGCACAGCGGTGAGGGTAATACGTGTGGTCATGCGCGCATCCTAGCATGTAAAAAGAAGCCTTGCAAGTGCTTTGTATGTCAGAAAAGTGCAAAATATGACACCGCCGCGTTTTTTCTGCTTCACTTAGCGAAAAATGCGGTTATAATACGTGCGTTCAAGTTTTACTTTTTTACCATGAAAATTTGGCTAGATGGCAAGTTGGTTGATCCGGAGGAAGCTAAGGTTTCCGTCTTCGATCATGGTTGTTTGTATGGAGATGGCGTGTTTGAAGGCATCCGCTTTTACTCCGGCAAGGTGTTTCGCCTGCAAGAGCACATTGTGCGCTTGTTTGACTCCATGCGCTATTTGATGATTGACTGCCCCTGGAGCTTTGAAGAGGTGTGCACCGCAACGGAGGAGACCGTGGCTGCCAACGGCATGGCGGACGGCTACATTCGCTTGGTGGTAACCCGCGGAAAAGGTGATTTGGGGTTGAACCCGCGTAACTGCCCCAAGGCAAGCATGTTCATTATTGTGCAGAACATTGCCCTTTACCCCGCAGAGATGTACGAAAAAGGACTGAGCATGATTACCTCTTCCTACCGTCGTCCTAATACGGATATTCTTTGCCCGCAGGTAAAGAGCCTGAACTATCTCAACGGTATTTCCGCCAAGATTGAGGCCGTGCAGCAGGGTGCCGGCGAGGCGCTGATGCTCAACCAGCACGGTAATGTAGCAGAGTGCACGGGTGACAATATCTTTATAGTGCGCAACGGTGTTGTGATGACTCCCCCGCTTACGGAGGGTGCCTTGGGCGGTATCACCCGCCATGCAGTGTTTGATATATGCACAGAGCTGGGCATACCCTGTATTGAGAAGGTGATGAATCGCTTTGATGTGCTGAGTGCAGATGAGTGTTTCCTGACCGGTACGGCGGCAGAGGTTATTGCTGCCACCTCTTTGGATGGTCGCACCATTGGCACCGGGCAGGCCGGCCCCATCACAGGGCGTATCTTGGCTCGATTCCGCACTCTGGTACGCGAGTAATTGACTGCTTTATTCATTGGCGGCAGTGTGCGTCTCGGCTCTCACACTGCCGCCGTTTTGTTTTGAGTGATATGGAAACGCTTTATCAGGGCAAGTTCCTTAACATGGTGCGCGAGGGGCGCTGGGAGTATTGCGAGCGCGTGAATCAAACCTCTGCCGTAATGGTTTTTGCCTGCACCCCGGGGGGTAAGGTGCTGTTGGTGGAGGAGTTTCGCCCGCCCATCGGCAAGCAAAGCCTGTGTTTCCCCGCCGGGTTGAGCGGTGATGAGGGGCCGGAGTCCGATGCCGTGGCGGCCCGCCGCGAGCTGTTGGAAGAAACCGGCTATGAGGCTACCGGCATGCGTTACCTTTTTACCGGGCCGTCCTCCCCCGGGCTTACATCCGAGACCCTGTCTTTTTACTTGGCAACCGACCTTAAAAAAGTGGCTGCGGGTGGTGGGGTGGATAATGAAAATATCATAGTTCACGAAGCTCCGTTGGATACCATAGATGCCTGGTTAGCAGAGCAAACGGCTGCCGGTAAATCTATAGACCCCCGAATTTATACAGGCCTGTATTTTCTCAAAAATCAACCGAGTTAATTCTTAACCTTATTTTTGCCGGCATGGAAACTACCAATCAATACTACTTGGCAAAACCCGGGCAAAGTGAGCCAATGGGGCCGTTTTGCTTTGCTGCGTTGCAATCCATGGCCAAGGCCGGGGTGCTCAGCACTGACTATTTGTATGCGGTGGACGGCATGAGTGCTTGGAAACCGCTTGCAGAATTAGAAGGCATAGGCACCTTGAAACCCGTTTACAAAGGTGCGCGCCCTGCGTCTCACTTGGTGTTGTCATTGTTGCTGACTTTCTGCTGCTGCCCTGTTACTGCATTGGTAGCCGTTGTTTATGCCTTGCAGGTGGATAAAAAATATGATGCCGGGGATATTGTTGGGGCTCGCCGCGCTGCGGATTGCGCGGCCACATGGTGCATCGTCACACTCATTGTCGGCATTGTCTTTTGGCTGTGCTCTTTTAGCTTAGGTTGATTCCCCGGGCTGAGCACGGGGAGATCTGCAATGGCTTTACAACACTAAGCCCATGATGAACATACCCGTCACCACACCGTAAATGCTCAGGTGGTGGTGCCCCCAGCGCTCTGCCATGGGCAATAATTCATCAAAAGAGATAAACACCATAATACCCGCCACAACGGCAAATAATACAGCCAATAGGGTGGTGCTTAAAAAGGGCAGTAAAATCAGCATGCAAACCAATGCCCCCAGTGGCTCCGCCAAGCCCGTAAGCGTGCCGATGTAAAATGCCTTGCGCCGGCTGCCCGTGCCGTAGAGCAGGGGTACTGCCACGGTGATGCCCTCCGGTATGTTGTGAATGGCCACTGCCAACGCAACGGATGCCGCTATACCTGTGTTGTCAAATGCCGCTGCTACCGTAGCCATGCCCTCGGGGAAATTATGTACACCTATGGCTATGGCAAACATCATGGCAGAGCGCCGCACGCGCTGCCGTACCTGCCGCTTGCATTCCGCAGTGGTACACTGGTTCAGGCTGTGTAGCTCATTAAGGCTGAGTACCTCATGCGGGTTCTCATCCTCCGGTACCAAGTGGTCAATCAAACTGGCGGCAGCCATGCCACCAAAAAACGCTGCCAGTATAATCCATTTGCCCCCGCTTTGCTCCCCTATCAACTCTGTTGCTGTCGGCATCAGCTCCATGAAAGAGATGTAAACCATCACCCCCGCACTGGCTCCCAAGGCGTAGGTTAGCAAGCGTGTATCAGTCTTTTTAAGAAACAGTGCAAGTGCTGCACCCACCCCCGTGCACAAGCCGGCCATCAGGGATAATAGCCCGCCCGTGAGCAGTTGTTCTTTCATTTCCCATAACATGGCTTTCTTTTACCCTGTGCCGTGTAGTCTGTCAAGAGAAAATGCCTCCTTCAACCGTTCAACTGCCATATATTACACTTTAAAATGGTGTATAACGCAGAATGAGCGTGACAAATGCCCTGCCGAGGAGTAAACTATGCGCATGCACTACACTCCGTATACACTTTATCCTGTGGGCGCATTGAGCGCACGTGCCGCAGCTCAACCCAGAGAAGGCGTTTTGCTGCGCGGTGATAACGGCGGCTACGCCTGCCTTCAGTCCTGGCCGGAGCTCGGTGACTCCCCCTTGGAGTATGAGCTCGATGCCTTGAGAGAGGGCTCCCCCCTCAAGTTGGGAGCCCGCGCTCTTAAGTGTATAGAGTTGGACGGCGAGGCCCGCGCCAAAGGTATTAACTTGTTTGAGGGGCTTACGGTACCCCGCAGTCATGCCACTCTCACCGTCAGTGCTACACCTGCTCAGGTATACAACCTGCACCAGCGTGGTTTCCGTGTAGGCAAAATTAAGGTTGTGCCCAAATTGGCTGCCACGGTAGAGCGCCTTACCAACCTTGCCTCCATGGTGCCCGACTGGAAGTGGCGTGTAGACTTTAACAGTACGCTCTCTTTGGAGGAGGCCCTGCAGTTTTGGGATATGCTCTCGGACGCTATGAAAGCCCGCATTGACTTTGTGGAGGACCCCTGCTATTACGATGTTCAGGTATGGCAAACCCTGCAAGATGCCGGCATGCCCTTGGGGTACGACATGCCCGTGCAAGAGGCCAGCAGCAACATACCGGCTCGCACCACCAAGCCCATGATGCGCTTGGTTAAGCCTGCCCGCCACCACAGCAACAGCGGGTTGCCTGTGTTCACCACCTATTTGGATCACCCCCTCGGCCAGTGCTGGGCTGCTTACAATGCTGCCAAGTTCTACACCGGCAAGCCGGAGGCAGAGGTGCCCCTGTGCGGCTTGGTAACGCACCATGTATACCGCCCCAACGCTTTCTCTGAGCAACTGGGTATGGATATCAGCCCTGAGTTCAAAGTGCCCACCGGCACCGGCTTGGGCTTTGACTCCCTCCTTGCCGCTCTTCCTTGGAAGAAGCTGTAAAGCTTGTATTTTCCCTTTTTAAACAAAAAAACGCAGTTTTATCGCTGCGTTTTTTTGTTCTGCTCTGGTATAAGATGCCACGGAGCTTCCGAGCCGAAAGCTTGCTTATGTTGTATATGGTGTTGAGGTTGTATATATCCCGGAAATATCAAAATTAATATGTTTGCCTTTTAATGCTGCTTTATAGCATGGCGAAAATTCATTCACGCGAGTTGCCAGATAAGTGCGCCGTTTGCGAGATGCCCATTTTAGCAGATGTGATATAAAACTTGTGCTTCCTGAAAATCCGAATTGATTATTGAATTCTTTTTTCCATGAACCGCAGCAATGGTGTATACTGATACCATGCGATCTTATGAATGAAGGTTGTTCAAAAGTTTCTTTAGAGAAAATTCTACAATAGTCGTTCTGCCATTCTTTTCCGTTTAATATAAAATCTTTAACTCTGTTGATAAAGTACGCAGTAAAAATAGTGTTGCTAACCGGCCATAAATCCGGTTTTATATAGTTATAAGAGTGTAAAATGTCTTGTAGGTATGGATGTGCAGGGGGAGCGTATAAAATTGCGGTTCCTAATGCGCAATTGTACATATACCCCATTTGTAATAAATTAGGGGTATCACTAAGAGTAGAGAGAGGAGAAATTAATTCAACATCAGCATCTATATAAAATCCACCTTGTTCTACTAACTTTTGTGGCCTTATAGTGTCAACAAGAAATCCCCATTTTCTTTGTTCCAGAGCTCTTCGACCAAATTCATATTTGGAAATATTTATGTTGTACTCATTCCATTCGCATATTTCAAAATCAGGGTTGAGCTGCGCCCACTGTTCGACATTGCGCTTAACGATGTCGGGTTTTTCGCTTCCAAACCAGCAGTAATGAATTTTTTTTATCATTGTTATTGAGAAAATGAAGGTGTAGTAAAAGTTTTTTATGTCACGCATTTTACGTATTCGGAATACGTAATTAGTCTTATATAATCGAATATATGTTAAAGAGTTGTAATTTTAATTCGAAATAAAAAAAAGGACTTGCGGACAAAAATAATTTTTGAAAATCAAAATATTTTTATGCTTGACTTACGTATTCCGAATACGTATGCAAACAAAGAGAGACGGCGTAGATCGTATTGATGGAATAGGGGGTGGCTACTAAAAATACGTTTTGAAAATTAATTTTAGTTGAAAGGTCGGGCGGGGGAGAGTATAATGCCGTCATGAGCAGTTTTGAAGCCATTGAGAAAAAAATGAGGGGTGTCGGGTTGTCCGATGCCGCTATAGGGGCTTTTCGCCACAGTGTGAATGTGCTGGAGAGCAAGCAGAGCATGATGATACCCGAGTCGGATATTGAGCCGGCGGAGGGTGTAGCCGAGTGGGAGACCTTGGTGGCAGCCACCCCGGAGGCAGATGCCGCATTGTTGGCGCAATCGGTAATGATTAAGCTTAACGGCGGCTTGGGCACGGGCATGGGCTTGCAAAAAGCCAAAAGCTTGCTGGAGATTAAGCCCGGTGTTACCTTTTTGGATGTAATTGTGCGCCAGGTGCGCCACTTGCGAGAACGCGCAGGTTACCCCGTGAGCCTGTTGCTCATGAACTCATTCTCTACCGGTGCAGATACCATGGCTCACTTGGCTCAATACGCTGCAGAGGGCTTTGCTGACTCGCAGCAGGTGGAGATGATTCAAAACCGTGTGCCCAAGTTGCTGACGGATACGCTGGAGCCCGTGCAGTTTCCCGCTAACCCGGACTTAGAGTGGTGCCCGCCCGGCCATGGGGATATTTACCCGGCTTTGGTTGGCTCCGGCTGGTTAGATAAGTTGCTGGCGGCGGGGGTGAAGTATGCCTTTGTTTCAAACTCCGACAACTTGGGGGCGCAGCCCGATACGCGTTTTTTACGTTGGTTTGCGGAAAGTGGGGTGCCGTTTGTGATGGAGGTGACACGCCGCACGGAGGCAGATAAGAAAGGCGGACACTTGGCTACACGTAAGACAGATGGGCAACCGCTGCTGCGAGAAATTGCCCAATGCCCGGATGCCGATGTTGCGGATTTTCAGGATATCAATAAACACCGTTATTTTAACACTAATAATTTGTGGATTCGCTTGGATGTGTTGAAAGACCTGCTGAATGCCAATGACGGGGTGCTGCCGTTGCCGGTTATCCGCAACACGAAGACGGTGGATCCGCGAGACGCCGCCACGCCGCAAGTGTACCAACTGGAGACCGCCATGGGGGCTGCGATTCAGTGTTTTCCGGGGGCAAAGGCGGTGTGTGTGCCCCGCACGAGATTTTTCCCGGTTAAGACGTGTAGCGATTTGTTGTTGCTGCGCTCCGATGCCGTTGAAATTACCGATACGGGCTTGATGGCACTGGCACCCGAGTGTAAGGGGGTAGCCCCCATTGTGCAATTGGATTCCAAGCTTTATAAGTTGGTGGATTCTCTGGATGCGCTGGGTGTGCCGAGTCTTAAGCATGTCTCAAAACTCACGGTTACAGGCCCGCACCACTTTGCCGATGGCGAGCCTTTGAGCGGTGAGGTCTCTGTATAATATGAAGCCCCATGGCTGTATCCTTACAAAAACGCAACGAGCTTGCCGAGCGTATGAAAACGCTCGGTGTGCTTGAGCGTGATTTGGAGGAAACTTTTGTGCGCGGCAGCGGCAAGGGCGGGCAGAAGGTGAATAAGACCAACAATTGCGTATGCTTGGTGCACCGCCCCACAGGGCTGGTTATTAAATGCCACCGTGAGCGAGAACGAGAGATTAACCGCTTTCTTGCTCGCCGAGCCCTGTGCGATGAGCTGGACCACCGCATCAACGGCGCTCCATCTCCTAAGCAGATGGAGGCTATCCGTGCCCGTAAACGTGGCTCCCTCCTCAAAAATATCAGCATAGTGCAGCGTAAAAGGATGGTTGATTGATCCCGATTCTTCCGCGCTTAGAGGCTGAACCATCGGTAATTTTCAGAAACCCGGTGGTGCAGCCATTTTTTTGCTGACAAACAGAAAAAAATATGATAGATTTGTAACCATGAAAAAGCCTGAAATTTTAGCCGCGAGGGATTTGAACAGCCGCGCAGACAGACACCTTACCGTAACCATACCGGACAATACGGGCAACCCGGTGTTGGATGCTAACCTGTATGACCTTGCCCAACGATTTAACGGTGGGCATAACCCGGCTGTGGTACTGCAGATGCTCTCTACCGTGATGAATGCTGCGGACTCTGATCAAATGGAGGAACATGATTTGGAGATGATGGCACGCACGGTGGATGAGATGTTTGCTGCTGATAAAATGTTTGCTCCATACCGCAACGTGCGTAAAATTACGTGTTTTGGCTCTGCCCGTATTCAACCGGAGGAAGATGCCTATAAGCAGGCGGTGGATTTTTCTCGCATGGCGGTAGAGAAGGGGTATATGGTGATTACGGGCGGTGGCCCCGGTATTATGCAGGCCTGCAATGAAGGCGCAACCAAGGATGCCTCGTTCGGGCTCAATATCACCCTGCCTTATGAGCAACATGCCAACCCGTATATTGCCGGTAATGAGAAGATGATGAACTTCTATTACTTCTATACCCGTAAACTCAATTTCCTGAAACAGACGGATGCGTTGGTGGCATTCCCGGGCGGGTTTGGCACCATGGATGAAATCTTTGAAACCATCACGTTAATTCAAACCGGCAAGAGTACCATATTCCCCGTGGTGTTGTTGGATCCTCCCGGTGAGACGTTCTGGCTCCGTTGGATGCGCTTTATTGAAAAAGAGCTATTGGATGCCGGCCTGATATCCCGCACGGATATGCACCTGCTCTACCGCAGTAAGAGTGCGGAGGATGCCATGGCGTACATAGAGAGATTCTACCGCCGTTATCATTCTTATTACTTTGAGGCCGACAGCATTACCATACGTATGCTGGAGCCCCTTACGCAGAAACATATAGACTGGATTCTGCATGATTATACGGATATTATGCCCAAGGGGGATTTAGTGCAATTGGAGGATGATGCCCACGACCCCGAACCGGCCTTGGCCTGCCTGCCACGCCTGCGCTTTACCCTTAAACGCGGGGACTATGCCCGCCTGAAAGACTTAATTGATATTATTAACGACTGATTGACATAAAAATGAAATTGACGACCCTTCTTTTGATGGGGGCATTGGGGCTGTGTGCTCTGCATGCTGCGCCGGCTGATGCCAAGACGGAGATGACGCGTCCGCAGGCAATTGCTAAGTTGAAGGAGATGCGGATAGAGAAAAAGGACTACGAGCGAGCCATGTTCTCTGCCGTGCAGTTCGGGCATAGGGAGACGGTGCGCCTGCTGTTATTGGCCGGAGTCAAGGTAAACATGCAGGATGAAAACGGTGTTACCCCGTTGCATTATGCTGCCTATTTGGGAGAGGAGCACATGGTAACGTACCTGCTGGCTGCGGGGGCTGAAGTGAACTCCGGGGCAGAGCGTGGTGCTACCCCGCTGCACATGGCGGCAGATGCCGGGCACTTTGTCACAATGAAACACCTGCTGCAATCTCCCAAGGTGGATGTAAATGCCGCCAATGATGATGGTGACACCCCCTTGCATGATGCCGCCCGTTTAAACCGTACTCGCTGTATCTCTGTATTGATTGCCGCCGGGGCAGATGTTGAAGCACGCAATGATATGGGGTCCACCCCGTTGCTGCAAGCTGCGTATGATGGGCAAGCTGAAATTGTGGAGCAATTGCTTGGGGCGAAAGCTAATGTTAATGCGGTGGATAAGAGTGGGGCTACGGCATTGCACTTGGCTGCCTATAACGGGCATGTGGCTGTGGTAAAACGTTTGCTTAAAGCCGGGGCGGATACTACGCTGCTTAACCGTAAAAAACAGTCTGCTTATGATATCGCTGTGCTGGCAGGTCAAAAAGAGTGCGCGGCTCTGTTAGCTCCTGTCCAAACGCCGGCTACGGCACCTGCTGAAATGGAAAATAAGCCCCCGACAGCAGAAAAAAATTAAAAAATAGCTTTAGATACTTGAAATGATGAACACTTTGTGGTAGTATTTAACCATAGCAACCATGCTTGTATTAGGGAGTACTGTATACAGATAGCTGAAGTTGCTCATTATCAATCTCTCAACCAATGTTAATTTCTTCATTAAATCCGGATCGCGCCACGCTGAACTTCCTCAATGCATATTCTGAGGCAGTAAGAGACGCAGGTGAAAAGCTCCAGAAAGACGGGGCTGTCACTCAAATTTTCGGCAATCATCTCTTCATTCAAGGTAGAGTGGAGACGAAGCAGGGTGGGGTGCGTACCAGCCTGCGTTTGCAAGGTAACCGCTGGTATGGCTCTGCAACCGCTGAAGATGAAGATGTTGCAGGAGCCTGCCTTATTGCAACCATGGTAGAGCGTATGTACCGTGGTACCAGCATGCCCGAGAGCCCCAACGAGCTCAACGAAATCCCCCTCACGGATGTGCTTGAGGAAAAACTGGACCGTGACTTGGACCAGAAGGAGATTGATTTTGTTACTAAGCTGGAGAAACGCTACCGCCGCTTTGTCATCGAGCAAGAGATTCATGACCACGACTTGGTGCGCCTCAACCCGCGTTGGGATATCAGTGGCTACGAGGCCTTGGAGCTTTGGCCCCAGCCCCCGCGTAACATCTTGGAGTTCTGGAACTACATTGCCTACGCTTTCACTAAAAAACGCATTGCTTACCCCGAGTTCATGAACGTGGTGACAGACTTGGAGAAGGTGCAGCACCGTATCTCTGAGTGGGAGCGTGAAAAAGAGGTGGGTTGCTGGTACGACCGCATTCAGCGTGTTAACGAGCGCCCGCCCCAGCCGCCTCGCCGGCCCATGTATATGCGCTTAGTCTCTACGATTAACGAAGCGCGTTTTGAGTACCGTTACTCTGAGAAGGAGGACTGGGTGCCGATTCGGGAGCGTGCCCAGTTGGACCCCATCCTGACGGAGTTCTTGAACGGCGCGTTGAAGATGGATCCTCAATCGGATATTCTGTTGAACGTGTTGCGCGATTATGCAGACCGTGAGGATACCGTGATTCTTGACTTGGACAGCGAGGCTGCCTGTCGGGTAATGAACCGCCTTTTCCACCAGCCCGCACTCAAAGGCTACCTCGTCAACTTGGATGAATGCTATTTCAAGGTAGTAAAAGAGCCGCTCAAGTGGATTTGCATAGATGACCCCATTGTGCCTAATTGCTATGGCCTGCAATTGGTAACGGCTGCCGGTGTGCATGTTACCCACTCCGTTCGCCAGTTGCCGGGTCAGGTGGAGCTGTACCAGTCAGACGAAACGGTGTTCCCCGGTCCGCCCAAGTGGTTGGAAAGCACGGAGGTAGAGCCCCGCTACTCCATCCCCAAGTCTGTGATTGACAGCTTGGATGGCGTGGAGTTCTTGCGCAAGATTGGTGCCACCCTTCCGCCCAGCATGGAGGAGCGCGTGGTGGATATTGAGATGAAGCCCACCTTCTCCATGAAGATTGTACGTGGTTTGACCAGTGCAGATACCGAGCACGTGCTGCTGGAAGTAACAGCTCAAGACGATCCCGGCCGCCGCAAGGAGCGTCTTGGTAAAGATGATTGGGAGCTTGTGGAGCAAATGTCTGTTAAGGATAAGACGCTGTTGCGTTTCATCCGCGACCGCCTGTACCCCATTCCCGGCTTGCTGGAGGAAATGAACTTTACATACGACAGCCCGCTGGCTGCCTTTAAGAGCCGCATTACTAAACAGTTCCCCGAGAAGTTTGCAGAGTGGGCCAAAACCATCCCCGATACCATTAAGGTGGAGATGGATGAGAACCTTAAGTCCTTGCTGGCAGACCCTGTTGCCGCAGCTATTCGCTTTGAGGTGGTGAACCAGGAGATTGACTGGTTTGACCTGCGCGTAGTGATTGATGTGGAGGGTGTTACCCTTACCAAAGAGCAGATTCGAGCCTTGGTGTCTGCCCGTGGTGGTTATGTGCGCATGGATGACGGCCGCTGGATGCGCTTGGAAATCAAACTGGATGACGCCCAGCGAGATGCCGTTACCAAGCTCGGTTTGGATCCCTTCGATCTCTCCGGCGAAACGCACCGCATGCATGCCTTGCAGTTGGCAGACCCGCGAGCTGCCGAGGTGTTTGACCCGAAGGCTTGGCAGAAGATTAAGGAGCGCACGGCAGAAATCAAGATTGATGTTAAGCCGGATGTGCCCGCCGCCCTCAATGCAACATTGCGTCCGTATCAGATTGATGGTTTCCACTTCCTGGCATACTTGGCGGTCAACGGGTTCGGTGGTATCCTTGCGGACGATATGGGCTTGGGTAAAACCATTCAGTCCATTACCTACATGCTCTGGCTGAGAGAAGACTTCATTGCACGCAACAAGCAGGGTCGTAAGAAGGTGGTGATACCGCCCGTGCTCATTGTTTGCCCCAAATCCGTGCTTGATGTGTGGGCCGGTGAAACGGAGAAGTTTGCTCCCGGCATCCGCGTGCTCGTCATTCGCAACAAGGAGCAGGCCGTAGTGGAGGACATTTTGGCCAACTATGATATGGTGGTTATCAACTATGCCCAGTTGCGCGTTTGCGGTGAGCAGATTAACTCCATCAAGTGGCTTACCGTGATTCTGGATGAAGGCCAGCAGATTAAGAACCCGGATTCTAAGGCGGCCAAATCTGCCCGCGAGCTCACGGCTTATAATCGCTTGGTGCTCTCCGGTACGCCTATCGAAAACCGCTTGCTGGATATGTGGTCGCTCATGGCCTTTGCCATGCCCGGTGTGCTGGGTAGCCGTGCTTACTTTAAGAAACGTTTTGATAAGCGAAAAGACTCCCAAAGCCAAAACCGCTTGGCAGCTCGCCTTAAGCCCTTCCTGCTGCGCCGTACCAAACAACAGGTGGCCAAAGACCTGCCGCCCCGTACGGAGGAAGAGGTATACGCCAAGATGGAGGGTGTGCAACGCCAGCTTTACAAAGCAGAGCTGCGCCGTATTCAGAAGGCATTGTTGGGTATGGACTCCGACGAATCCGTCAAGAAAAACTCCTTTGCGATTCTGCAGGGCCTGATGCGCCTGCGCCAAATATGCTGTCACCCCGGTTTGGTGGACAAAAAGTATGTTGGCGAGGGCAGTGCCAAACTCAATGCTCTCTTCTACTTGCTGGATCAGCTGCGTGAGGAAGGGCATAAGGTGCTGGTGTTCTCTCAGTTCACCACCATGCTTGATATTATTCGTGCCCGACTGGAGGCAGACCACCGTCCCTTCAATTACCTCACCGGTGCTACGAAGGATCGTAAGGCTGAGATTGAGAAATTCCAAACCACTAAGGAACCTTCCGTCTTCCTGCTCTCCCTCAAAGCCGGTGGTGCCGGTCTTAACCTTACCTCTGCCTCGTACGTCATTCTGTATGACCCGTGGTGGAACCCCGCTGTGGAAAGCCAGGCTATTGACCGTACGCACCGTATCGGCCAGAAGAACAAGGTTATTGCCTATCGCCTGCTTACACGCGACTCCGTGGAAGAAAAAATCCGTGTATTGCAGCACCAGAAGAATCAGCTTGTCACTAATGTGCTCGGTGATGAGGGCTTTGCCTCCAGCCTCGACCTCAATGACCTGCAATTCATTTTGGCCCACGGCGGTGAGGATACGGATGACGATATCATTCTGCCCGACGCCTGATTTAGCAACGCGCACCCCTTATCCGCACGCCCCGATTTGCTCCCCGCATTTCGGGGCGTGTGCATTTTATTGTAATCCCCAAAATTCGGCTGCGTTTTTAACGTCCGTTGCATCTACATATCTCGTACGAAGTAAATTGCTGTTACGATGTCCAAGCTCGTATTGCAGCTGTTCAAAATTTTTAAATTGTTCTAAATGATAGCTGGCAAAGGTGTGTCTGAGCGCATCTTGAGGCCAAGGTTTATTTTGTCCCCAGCCAGCATTCCGTCTAATTTCTCTCCAGTGTTTAAGCCAATTTCGTGGGCAAATGGCTTTATCGGGGTCATAATTACATTTTTTTAAAATTTGAAATAATGGATTATATATGGTTGTTCGTCTTGCCCCGCCCGTTTTGCTATGTTCTGGTAATAAATAGATGTGTCTTCTTTCTAAATCTATTTGTGCCCATTTGATTTTTGTTACTTCATGAGGTCGTATACCCGCGTATAGCATCAGCCCGATGGCTGCTAGGCAACTTCCGTTATTGTATCGTTCCGCTTCTTTTAATAAACTCTTGATTTCATCTTTTTTTAGAATGGCGATTCGTCTTTCTTGTACTATGATTGTATCCATATTTGATATGGGATTATTGTTACACCAGCCCCTTTTTTGAGAAGTGCTGAATACGCCGGCGAGAATTAAGGAAACGCTGATTTAATAAAAAAATGCCATAGTTAAGGCTTTTATTCCCTCTTAAATGCGATATAATAGACTTGTTCTTAAAAGTTAAGATGAAAATAAAGCAGCTAACATTG
>SUVJ01000043.1 GCA_015062045.1 Akkermansiaceae bacterium | reverse complement strand
CGGCAAGCCTACGCCGTGACGAGTCGCTCGCCGTTGGCTCGCTGCACCACTCGCTAAATAAAATGACGCCCCGCAGAGCGGGGCTTACAAAATTCCGCTCGCCTGCGGCTCGCCATCCCTACAAATTACCATTTGGCGAGTTTTTCGAGGTCCCCCATATATAAATCGAAGAGGGGAGGGCTTAGGTCTCCCCTCTCTCGTTGGGGTAGGTGAGAATTACCGCACACAGTGCTTTCTTGCGTCATTTCACAGCAACCCACATGCATTACGGCTCATCACGCAACTGCTCTGCAACGCCGGAGAATAGGCTACCGGCAGCAGATAACCCGGCCCCAACGGAGCTCATTTTGGCTTGAGCGGCAGCATGGCGCGTATTCCAAGCGTTGAGCCTGCCCTGTTGGCGGGTGCGGGTGGCTTCATCCAACGCAGCATTAGCATTAAGGGTGATTTCATCTTGCAGGCGGGTGGCTAAATCCGTTTCTCGCACATGGGCAGAGCCCTCGCTCATCAGGTTAGAGGCAGCGGCATCTGCCCGCGCTGCCCCCATTTGAGCAGCTGCATTGCGTGCAGCACGTTGTTGGTTTGCCACGGCAGTATTCTCCATACGCGCGGCCTGTGTGTTTGCCAAGCTCTCTTGCTCGGCTGCAATTTTATTGAGTGCTTTGCCTTGCTTGTTAAAAGAATATGCCTGTAGGGCATCCGGCAAGGCTTTTACGGCGGTAACGGCGGCGGTGGCTAAAGTTGTGAATCCCATGCGCACCATCTTACCACCATTTACTCCCCTGTAAATATAAAATGAGCACCCGCAGGCACTTTTCACAAGTTCCGCCGAGCTTGTTCGGTAACTTGTTCGGTATGTTTATGTTTTTTTCGCAAATAAACAAAAAATCATCCGCCTGCTTATTTTAGCTATTGCGAAGCAAAGCACCCTTAATAGTTAACATATACCTTTGGCGAGGGTGTGTTGGATTATCCGGATATTTAATTTTTATCAATCCGTTTGATATTGCAGGTTTTATATAGTTTTCAATAAAAGATGGACGATGTTTGACAGAGCATAAAATCATTAACTGACGCATGGAGTATTCCTGTTTCTCCATTCCCTTTATCAATATCTGTAATTGAGTAGTATATTGGGATAATAATTTTTTTGCCCGAGCTTGTTCGGTAACTTGTTCGGTGGAGGCAGGCACAGCGGTGTCCGGAATAATCAGATAGCGATTTTTCAGCTCATGGGACTCGCCCATAAGAAGATTGTTCAAAAAACGTACAAGGTAGGTGTAATCCTTATGAATCCCCCTCTGTTTATCAGAATAATTGGCGCGCACCAATGCATTGCGGAAATACCAGGAATGCCGTGCAAAGGGGGTATTATCCACCTCAAAACCCATGTAGCGTAAATACTTTATCAAAAAGACCGCCATGGTACGTGTATTACCCTCCCGGAATGGATGAATCTGCCACAAACCCGCAATAAACTTTGCAATCTGTTCTACAGCTTGCGGCATAGAGCAAGCTATGTAATCACGCTTCAGCTCTTGCTCTATATCCCAATTCACGCTTTCCGCTATCATGGGGGCTATGCAATACAGAACACTATCCCCACGCAGCACCCATTCTTTTTTAGAGATATCCCCCTTGCGGTATTGCCCCGCAAAACTGTAAACACCCTCAAACAAACGTTGATGGATACCCCGTATTATACCGGGAAAAAGCTTAAAAGAGCGTTCTCCCAATAGCTTAGCGATGTTGGCAGATACTTTGTCTGCCTCGTTTTCAGCACGCTCCTGCGCTGTGCGCAACTCACGTTTATCGTAATACTCATACACCAAACGGCGCGCCTCGTCTATGCCGATATCACCGGCTATGTTACGCCGCGCAGTTTGCAGAAGAAAGTCCGAGGGTTTCAAGCCATCTACCGCTTGCAACCCTACCGCCATTTGCCATACATACAGGCGCTGTGCCCCTTCCGGTTCTGTATCAGGGGTATATTCACCAAACTCGCTCCACATGTCTGTACACAGTTTTACCACGATTTACCGCAGCAATCAAGTCCATTTTCAGTATTGCTTTACGCATGAGGATGCTGTATAATCAAGCACATGAAACCTTTATTAGTATTACTTGCCCCGGGGTTCGAGGAGATTGAGTTTTCTGCCCCGGTGGATATTTTGCGCCGATTGGAGATACCCGTGGTAACAGCCGGGGTTAAGGGGCGTTTGGTGGAAGGTGCCCACGGCATCCACATGCAGGCAGATATGCTTTTGGTGGATGTAGAGCCGGCAGATTACGATGGCGTTATCCTGCCGGGTGGTGCTGCCTCCTGGCTGCTGAGAGATACCCCCGCCGTGCTTAAACTGGTGCGCACCATGCACGCGGCTGATAAGCTAGTGGCTGCCATTTGTGCCGCCCCCATTGCTTTGGAGGCCGCCGGAGTGCTCAAGGAGCGCAAGGTAACCTGCTACCCCGCAGATGCCGTGACAAACGACATTAAATCCGCCACGCTCTGCGAGAAACCTACTGTGACGGACGGCAACATCATCACCGGCCGTGGCCCCGGTGCCGCGCTTGAGTTCGGCTTTGCCCTGGGTGCCTATTTCGGCAAAGATGTAGCCACCCTGCGCAAGGAAATGTGCTGTGCTTAAAACGGATTTTTCTTGCAAAATTACCGAAATTTGCTTGACAATCAGACCAAAACAGTGTAAAAGACCCGCTCACCAAACCAAAAATATTGAGTTATGGCTAACATGCAAGTTATTCTCGCTACAAAGATTGAAGGTCTGGGCTGTGAAGCCGACCTTGTTACCGTGAAGGCCGGTTACGGTCGCAACTACCTGATTCCTCAGGGTCTTGCGTTCGAGGCAACTCCCGCCAACCAGCGTTTCATCAACATGCTCCAGAAGAAGCGCGCTGAGCGCGAGGCCGCAGAGCTGGCCAACTTCCGGGAGATTGCCGCCAAGATTGCTGCCGTCACGGTCAACCTGACCCTCGAGGCCGGCGAGAATGGCAAGGTGTTCGGTGCTATCACCAACCAGCAGATTACGGACGGTCTGGCTGCTCTCGGCATCGAGATCGACCGCCACAGCATCGACCTGGAGAAGCCCCTCAAGAAGTCCGGCACCTACGATGTACCCGCCAAGCTTCATGCCCAAGTTACCGCCAACGTCAAGGTTGTGCTTGTGGTTAAGGGCGAGGTTATCGCAGAGGAAGCCCCCGCTACAGAGGAGGCCTAATCCCCCAATCATTCCCCTTTTTAACAAAAACCCGCAGCAACACGCTGCGGGTTTTTGTTTGGCCATGTTACGGCTGTTTTTCTGAAATAGGCAGAAACATTTACCCCTTGCTCAACTTCATATTAATATGACATATACAATGGGAATCTCTAAAAACTCTGCTACCCTCACAAATTGGTAGTTGTGGGGGAGACCCCGCGAGCGTTAGCGAGCCGACTTTTTGAGCCCCGGTGAGGGGCGCCATAGAATAGCCCGGGCGTGGAGCCGCGCCAGTGGCGGAACCCCGGGAAATATGCAAAAATATATGCGAACCCCGTGAGGGGTGGCATAATGTTGCGCTTTGAATTAAGACATTATATGTATTTACCCCCCCATATTTAAACCACGCATTATGTCACCCCTCAACCGGGGTTCCGGTTTGTTTGTTCCGGTTCCCCGGGGTTCCGCCGCTACCGCGGCTTCACCACCGGGCTACCATATATCGCCCCTCACCGGGGCTCAATAGTTTGGCTCGCTTACGCTCGCAAAATGCAAAAGAAATGGATTAAACCGAGTTTTTCGAGGTTCCCAAATAACAATTATGCTAACTTCTTGCAGCGGCGGAGTTGGTAGGATAAAACGGTGTACATGGAGTATATCATAGCATTAAGTCTGTTGGTGGCAATGGGCGCGTGGGTGGTGGGTGCTTACTTGAGATTATTTCACTTATATGAGCGAGTGCAAGGGGCATGGCAGCAATGGAGCCTGGCAACCGAGCAACGCAATGAATGCTTGCGGGATTTTACGGATGCAATTGCCGACTACCTACCGGCGGGGGATGTGCTGCCGCAGGATATGAACCGGTGGGAGGAGGATTCTCGACGGGCACTCCAAGCATCCCCCACTGCCCCACGGGAGGGGAATTTTACATGCATTGCCCGCGCGGAGCGGCACCTGCGGCGTGCGGTGAATTACTCTGTGCGCACACTGGAAAACACACAACTCATGAGAGAGAATGAGCAGCTGCTCTCGCTGTGTTCTGCAGTGTCTGTTTCACTTTATCAACAAGACGCGCAAATGCGCCTTTATAACCGCTCTGCTTCAGAGTATAACACTGCCCTGCATTCCCCCGGAGCAAAGATTGTGGCCGGCATATTCGGTTTTACCCCGGTAGCGGCGGGAGAATGTTGATGGTGTCTACAAAGGGCTGTTCGGACGCGTTTTTTGAGGTACCCGATTTAATAATCCTGCACGGGGGAGCCGGGAGCGGGGCCGGCAAGAGCGGGCACCTCTGCATTAAAGGCGCGGTTGTCTTCAAGATAATCGTGCCATTCAATAAAGCTCATGATGGGGCGAGCAGAAAGAGGAAAACGGAAACTGTTGATGCGGCGCTCCACCTCCTCCGGCACGGTATCCGGCAGCTGAGCAACTGCGGCGGCAATAGACTCCAAGTGCTCGCAGGCATTGTGACAAACCAAGGGTAGGTCACACCCGGCCTTGAGGGCCATAGGCACAGACTCCGCAGGGGTGTAGTGTTTGGCAATGGCCCCCATGCACAAGTCATCCGTAAAAATAATGCCGTTGTACCCCAACTGAGTACGCAAAAAATCCTGCACCAATGCGGGGGATAAAGATGCGGGCAGCTCGGCATCTATCTCGGGAATGAGCACGTGGGCAATCATCATGGACGGCAGCTCCGGCATTAGGGCATGGAAAGGGATGGAATCCTCTGCCAAAAAAGCATCTCGCGTGCCGTGCAGAACGGGGAGGTCGAAGTGCGGGTCGCACTCTGCCCTGCCCATACCGGGAAAATGCTTGCCGCACGTGGCAATACCGGCGCGTATTTGCGCGCGATTCCAAATCCCCGCCCAAGAGGTAACCGCCTGAGAGTCTGCCCCCCAGCAACGGCTCGGCAAGGCATTGGCGCGGGCAGAGCCAATATCCAACACCGGGGCAAAGTTTGTATTAATACCCAAGGAATGCAAGCATTGGGCATTATAATAGGCAGCGCGGGTAATGAGGGTGTCATCTTGCGTGGCACACAGCTCTGCCGCAGAGGGATGCTGCACAAAGATATCCGCCGTACGCACCACGCGTCCGCCCTCTTGGTCGATGGCGATGATGGGCTCATCCGGTCCGGTGGTCAAGGCGCGCAGCTCATCCGTCAGCTCGCGGGTAAACTCGTAATCCGTTATATTACGGCTAAATAAAATATAGCCCGCCGGTTGCAGGCGAGAGAACAGCTCGCGCTCACGCGCCGTCAGCACCGGTCCCTCAATTCCTACAACTACGGGCAACATCTTGATTTACGAATGATGAATGATAAAACACGCCTTTTTACACCCTTGTACCTTACTTATCGCCAAAGATGCTGGCGCGGGTGAACATGGGGAACACGGGGATACCACGGCTTTCAATAGCCTCGCGGCCACCCTCCTGGCGGTCTACCAGCACCAAAGCAGCCACCACCTTGCCACCCTCTGCCTCAATGGCATCAATAGCTTTAAGGGTGGAGCCTCCGGTGGTGATAACGTCATCCACCACAATTACATGCTGCCCGGCAGCAAAGTTGCCCTCAATACGCTTACCACGGCCGTGGTCCTTGGCCTCCTTACGCACGGTGAAGACGCAAAGCGGTTTCTCTGCAGAGGCAGAGTACATACCGATGGCCAGAGAAATGGGGTCTGCCCCCATGGTCATGCCACCAATAGCCGTAGCCTCGGGGAACTTGGGCAGAATCTCCTCTTGCACCAGCTGCCAACCTACCTCACCGATGAGGTTGGCACCACGGGCATCCAAAGCCGTTACACGGCAGTCGCAGTACAAGTCGCTCTCCTTACCGGAGGCAAGAATAAAATGACCGGTCTTGATGGACTTTGCCAACAAGATCTCAAGCAATTCAGATTTAGCTTTACTCATGACGCCCTTATTCTAACGCGATACTAACGAGATTGCAACACAAAAGACAAGCAACGGAAAAGAATTGAGCTATACCTGATTTCCCGAAGATTTCACTAGACATTGATTTATGATTATGTTATAAAAGCAATCATGAAAAGCCTCAACACCCTGTTATTTCTTTTGGCTGGCATGCCCTGCCTCCCCATAACGCAAGCCGGAGAACAGCCTGCCGCCGAGCATCAGACAATCAAGCGTATAAAGCTGAGCAAGTTTAAGAATTATCAGCTTATCATCAGTTTTGACGAAGCAGAATGGCAAAAGAGCGGAGATACAGACTGGAAGAAAGTTCCGCAACTCGAACCGATAATCCTCAATTACCGACAAAAAGGTACCAAGCTTTCCGGCAAGAAAGCGGTGACTCCCTATTTCATGGAAAAATCAACATTGGTAGATTTTGCAGGTAGTGGATTTGAGCCGATATCAATTACCTACAAAACAGAGTTCCTATACAAAAAAGGAAATGAAGCATCACTGGAGTTTTGCAACCAAAGTGAAGATGTTGATGGAAGCTATGACCTCTTTATGACCTTAACTTTTGAAAGTGCCACCAGCGGTGTCATCAATGATTTCACCATTTGGACAATCGGAAAACCGAAATTGAGAAATGTTCAATTCCGCTTCGAAAAAGTGAAATAGAACAGACCTTGCTCTGCACTCAGCAGGTGTGACCCGCGTATGCGAGGTTACATTTCTTCTGCCCCCTCTGCAAAGAGCTCGTAGGCAATAGAATCGGTTATGAGCACATCGGCAAACTCGCCGACGGGCAAAGTGGGGTCTACGTGAATGGTGCCGTTATCTCCGAATAATTTTGCCGAACAGCTTCACGCAGCTGGGGTTACCCACCAAACGCTGTAGATTTCAACACGCTTACCAAATTAAAAGGAAGTTCTACAACGCCACATACAAGAGCTGAGGGAAATGCATACAAGGCTCGCCATGAAAGATTACAACACTCTGTCGTATCAAACTCTGATACAGGGAATCGCAGTTTTCGTTTAACGGTAGGGGCGTGAGACAATACTTGCCAGTTACTCCCCTCTGCATACCTTACGGTATAATCATTTTCAACAACTTCACGGTATACAACCTCCCCCTCAGAACCGGGAATCACGCGCTCATACCATTTACCCGGGCCTACAATCACTTCACGCATGCTCGCGTACGCAGTATCGCGCACATTACGGCTCTGAACGCGTTGCCCCTTTACATAATTTTTTCCGGATTGACGGTAGCATGTGTCTTGCTCAGAAATGCGCACAGATTCATTAACCAAACCGTGTTCCACACAGCGCAAGGAGTTTACATAACAAGAATTGAGCAAAAAGATAGATATGCCTATAGCAAAGAATTTGAGTTTCATGAGAACACGCAGCTTACGGCAATACGGCCTTACTCTTCTTCCTCAGGCATATCAACGGCTCCTTCTGCAAAGAGCTCGTAGGCAATGGAGTCGGTAATCTGCACATCTGCAAACTCGCCGACGGGCAAAGAGGGGTCCACATGAATGGTTCCGTCAACATCCGGCGCATCCCACGGGCCGCGGGCAATGCCGGGGGCATCCACCAACACGCGGATGGTTTGACCGATGCAATCCTGCCCAATCTCATCCGCAATACCGGCAAGAATCATGGAAAGCTCATTAGCACGGCGTTTGCGGGTAGCGTGGTGCACCTGGTTCTTCATTTTAGCGGCTAAGGAGCCCTCCTCTTTTGAGTAGGGGAACACCCCTGCCCGCTCAAAACGGAACTCGCGGATGAAGTCGCGCAGCTCGGCGTGGTCCTCCTCATTTTCATTAGGCAACCCGCTGATGAAGGTGGTACGCAGGCCGATACCGGGCACAGCGGCACGGAGGTCGCGTATGAGCTTGCGGATGTAGTCGCCATCCGTCTTGCGGCGTTGCTCCTCCAGAATATGAGCTGCAATATGTTGCAAGGGAATATCCACATACTTAACCACCTTGTCGCAAGTGGCAAACACATCGATAAGCTCTTGGCTCCAATGGGCGGGGTGGGTGTAAAGCACACGCACCCGGAACTCACCCGGCAGGGCATTAATTTCACGCAGCAGCGTTGCCAAAGATTCACCGCGTGCAGAGTCTACACCACTGGTTTTGGTGGCGCCGCCCTCCCACTTATCCATACCGTAATAAGTGGTATCCTGCGCAATGAGGTTAATCTCTTTCACCCCGGCCTCTACCAAGGCACGCACCTCTCGCATGACGCTTGACTGCGGGCGGCTGCGGTGCCCACCGCGAATACGCGGTATCACACAATAGGCGCAGGCATGGTTGCAGCCCTCTGCAATCTTAACATAGGCAAAATGCTTGCCCGTAAGTCGGTAACGCGTATCACCGAAATCCGGCATCAGTTTGGAAACCTTGGTGCTGTACACCTTCTCACCCGTACCGCTCAGGGTGGCCTTCACAATATCCACCACCTCCAACACTTTATCTACACCGATAAAGCAGTCCACCTCGGGCATCAGTTTCACGAGGTCATTGGCATAGCGTTGGGAAAGGCAGCCTGCTACCAGAATTTTCTGCTCAGCCGGGGCTTCGCCCTGTTCTCGGGCGCGGGTGGCAGCAAAAATAGTATCTATTGCCTCTTGCTTGGCGGGGTCAATGAATGCGCAGGTATTGATGATAAGCGCCTCTGCCTGCTCGGGCTCCACCTTGGTAAAACCGGCACCCAAAAGACCATCCGCCATCACCTCAGAATCCACCAGATTCTTGGCACAGCCCAGAGATATGATTGCAAAACTTGCTGCCATGCCCACAGCCTAGCATATTTTACCCTGTTTGAAAAGTGTAAAGTATGTGCACTTAAGGAGAAATGCAGAAAAGTTTTTACATACCATACCGCCTCGGTCTGCCCCCTCCCATTTGTTTAGCTCGGGCATATAAAAAAGCAGCGGAGGATGAAACCCCTGCTGCTTTTTTATGAATGTTTCTCAAGAAAATCAATCGTCTACCTCCTTAAAGGAAACAGGCACTTTCTTGCTCTTCCAAGCCTTGATGAAATCCTTTTGGAGTTTCTCTGAGTTTTTGTGCGGTTCAATAAGGTGCTTCGTAGCCGCCTCGTGGGATTCACCGTCTATCAAAGCCTGCATGTATGTTTTAAGGGCTTCCACACCTTTCTTACCATCTAAATGCACATAGAAGGTAATAATCATGGTAGCGAGCGTATAGGTATCCTTACCCTGCCCCATGTATGAGTACATGGTTTCTTGGTCCATGGTCAGGAACTCCTCTAAAGTAAAGGGAAAATCCAGCGCACCGTGAGAGGACTGCTCCTTAGCCTTGTGCAGAATCACGGCATAGCAACGGGTAAAGTCCAAATCCTCACCCACATAGGGCACATAGCCCACGTACTCTGCCCAGCCCTCATTGCACCAAATGGGTAAACCATTGAACACAAAGTTCTGGTGAGTGAGCTCATGCACCAACACATGGGTGTCGATATCGTTCTTGGCAACATGCCCATCCGCAGATAAACCGAGGGACTCAAACGGAACCATCACTTTATCGCTTGCCAATGTTTTTTCCGTAATGGGGCCGTTATCCCCCGGCATTTTGCGAGAGCTGAACATGAACACACCGGCAGATGTGGGGGAACCGCCCTGCGCAACGTACTGCTGTTTGGTGGGCCACAGCTCTACACGGTATTTCTTACCCTCACGGTCCTCCTCCGTGCGCGGGACCGGCAGCACCTCCCCCACGGCCTGATTGGCAGCATACGCACACTCGAACAAACGCCCCACCGTTTCGCAGGCGTTTTCATCTATCTCCACCGGGGTAAAGAAGATATAGTTATTGGTTTCATACACAAAGAATTGCCCCTGCTTTTCGCCCTGCTTAAGGGTGGTATCCTCCGGCACGGGTATTTTATCCGGCCAACCGCTGGGGGATTTAGCGCGCACATTGCGTATACCTTTATCACGCAGCTCCTTGCGCTTTTGTTGAGCAGCTTTACCTACATTGCGTTTCTTGCTCTTTTTATCCTTCTTGGCCTTCTTTTTTTTCTTAGAGGATTTATCAGATGCCTCATCATCATCGTCATCAGCCAGCAGTACAGTTTCTTCAAGCACAGGTACATTATCACCCCCGTTTTCTCCAAACAAAGGTGCAGCCATTCCTAAACCGAGAATTACCAACAAAGGCATCCATTTAAACATTTTCATAGTAAAAAGGTATTATTTACGCATAATCTGCCATAACTTTTAGCCAATGGCAAGCAAAAATTCAGCAATAACAAAATTTAAAGAGAGCATTGACAAGCTGCAAGCTTGACAAACTGCATGCCCGCGTGCATACTACGCGCGTTATGTTGAACTTATACGATACACAGACGGGGGCACTTAAGCCCGTGCAGGCAGAGGACGGCAAGCAGCTGCGCTTCTACTGTTGTGGCCCCACTGTGTATGCCGCAGCACACATCGGCAATTTCCGCACCTTTGTCGTGCAGGATGTTTTTCGCCGCGTGGTAGAGCTGGGAGGGTTGCGCACCAAGCATGTACGTAACCTGACGGATGTGGATGACAAGACAATCCGCAACTCTCAAGCCCAAGGCATGCCGCTGGGAGAGTATACGGCTAAATGGACGGCCAAGTTCCATGAGGATTGCAAGGCACTTAATTGCCTTTCCCCGCATGTGGAGCCCAGCGCAGTAGCCCATATCAAGGAGCAGCTTGACATTGTACAAAAGCTGATGGAGGGCGGCCACGCCTACCGGAGTGACGACGGCTCCGTATACTTCCGCATTGCTTCTTACAACGACTACGGTAAACTGGCACACTTGGACCGCCAGGAGCTCGACCTCGGCAAAACCGCCAACACGCGAGCCGATACGGATGAGTACGAGAAAGACAGTGTGGCAGATTTCGTACTGTGGAAAGCCCGCCGCCCGGAAGACGGGCCGAACTTCTGGCCTTCCCCCTGGGGAGAGGGGCGACCCGGCTGGCACTTGGAATGCTCTGCCATGAGCCACAAGTACCTTGGCAACACCTTTGACTTACACTCCGGCGGTGTGGACTTAGTGTTCCCGCACCATGAGAACGAGATTGCCCAGAGCCGTTGCGCCTGCGGGGGGCATTTTGCGCGCCATTGGTTCCATGTTACCCACTTGCTGGTAGACGGAGCCAAGATGAGCAAGAGCTTGGGCAACATGTACACCTTAAACCAGTTGCAAGAGATGGGCTACACCCCTGCCGCCCTGCGCTATGTGCTGGCAGGTGCCTATTACCGCCGCCCGCTGAATTTCACCCTCAGCGGTATGAAGGACGCCACCAGTGCCCTCAATAAGCTGGGGCGCTTTGACAAAGAGCTTGCCAAAGCCAGTGGCGAAAAAGAGCCCTCCTACCGAGACCTGGTCAAGAAAGCCCCGAACTTGGGCATGTTCCAATCTGCCTGGGATAGCTTGGAGGACGACCTGAACTGCCCCGAGGCACTCGGCCACGTATTCAGTGCCATCAAGGGGGTAAAACCGGCCGAAATGGAGAAAACGGAAGCCACCAAGCTGTGGAGGGCGTTCCGATTCATCATGGAGGCTCTCGGCCTGCAACTGCCTGATCCTGATGCCGACATTGAGGTGCCCGAGGATATCAAAGCCATTGCAGAGGAACGCTGGGCAGCCAGACTTGCAAAAGATTGGGCCACGGCAGATGCCCTGCGCGGTAAGCTTGCAAAGCTGGGCTGGGCCATGAAAGACGGCAAAGACGGTTACAAACTCACAAAAGCTTAATAGCACACCATGGACAACAAAGACCTTTCCCTGCTCGGCAAGCACAGCGCCTTCTTCAGCAGCCCGGAAGAAGCCAAGCTGGAGGCATTCCCGAACCGCAGCCCGCAGCGACCGTATGTGGTAACCCTCACCACGCACGAGTTTTCCTCCCTTTGCCCCGTTACCGGGCAGCCGGACAGCTGCGAGCTCACCATCACCTACACCCCGGCAGAAAAAGTGGTGGAGACAAAGAGCCTCAAGTACTACCTTGTATCCTTCCGCAACTATGCCGCTTTTAATGAGCAGGTAGTGAACCGCATATTGGATGACCTGGTGGCAGCTGTTGACCCCGTCTGGATGAAAGTGGAAGGCAAATTCGGTGCACGTGGCGGTATTCAGCTCACCTGCACCGCCGAGCACAAGCCGGAGAACCGCCCTGCATGAAAGTAGCCGTTTTACTCTCCGGCGGGTTGGACTCCACCACCGCGCTTTACTGGGCACATACCCACCATGAGGTGGTGTGTGCCCTCTCCTTTGACTATGGCAGCAACCACGCCGCCAGAGAATTGGAATGTGCGCGTTGGCAGGCGCAAAAACTGGGGGTTCCATACCATGAGATAGATATACGCGCCATCTCCGCCCACTTGCAAAGTGCCCTGCTCAGCGGTGCGGATGCCATACCTGCAGCCGACTATGCGGAGGATAATCTCAAACAAACGGTAGTGCCGTTTCGCAACGGTATTTTCTTGGCCATTGCCGCCGGCATTGCAGAGAGCAACGGCGCGGAGGGCATCGTGATAGCCGCCCATGGCGGAGACCACGCGCTTTACCCCGATTGCAGAGAGGATTTCATGAACGCCATGGCAAGTGCCATATCTCTGGGCACCTATGCCGAGCTGCATATACTGCGCCCTTTCATCAACAACACCAAAGGAGAAATAACCGCCATGGGGGCAGCCATGGGCGTGGACTATGCCCACACATACTCTTGCTACTGCGGCGGGGTGAAGCACTGTGGGCAATGTGCCACCTGCCGAGAGCGCAAGGAGTCCTTTGAAGCGGCCGGAGTGCCGGACCCCACCGTTTACGCTAATTAAAATCATAAGGGAATATAGCCATTGTGTACTCAAAATCGGTGCATTTTGACAAATCTTCCTTGGACGGGGTATCATAAAGCCCTTTCATTGTCGTAAGCTTTCTTTTATCCCAACATCGGCGTAAGCCGCTTACTTTTAATTCGTAAATCGCAAATTGGACATCTCTAAAAACTCGCCGAATACCAGTTTGCAGGTGTGAGCATCTCAAGCCGTCGCAGAGGCTTTGCTTACTTCGAATTTTGTATTTCACATTTCGTACTTCCAAGCCCCCTTGTGGGGCGAAATAACATAGGCAGGCGGTCAAGCGTGCACGCAGTGCGCGCGCGACCCCTGCTGATTATCAAAAAAAATATAGAGCCCGACGAGCAACGCGAGGAGGCCGACACAATCCCCACGAGGGGTGTTAACCCCGAGTCACTCCCCGCTCCGGGCTCACGCCCTGCGCTATATACATCTGTCGGCCTCGTCGTCAACGCTAACGCGCCGACGCCTCGGGCTCGGGGGTGTTTTTTTCACATGCAGGGGCTTCTTTGTCACGGCGTAGGGCTCAGCCCGAAGACGGAACGCCCCTGCCTATGTTATTTCGCCCCCATGCGGGGGCTATCAAATTCGGGGGGCATTCGCCCGCGGGTACGATATTTTTTCGCCCCTGGCGGGGCTCAAAAATTCGGCTCGCTAACGCTCGCGGACTCTCACATACAACTACCAATTTGTGGGGGCCCCGGAGTTTTTAGAGATGCCCAAATTGTAATTCGCAAATCAACGTGTCCCAAATCTTTGGGACACGTATGCAATCTGCCCAAAATACGCAAAAAGGTATTGCAATTTTGCAACGGATGGAGTACAATACCGACCGCGTATGGCACGGCAAGCATTAGGTAAAGGTTTAGGCGCTTTAATCAAGAAGCAGGAATCTCGCATTACGGACGGCACTCCGCAACCCCAGGTTGATGAGAGACGCGTCATTATGGCTAAGGTGGACGAGATTTTGGCATCCCCGTTTCAACCCCGTAAACACTTTAACGAGGAGCAGATTGCTGAGCTGGCAGACTCCATCCGCGAGCGTGGGTTGGTGCAGCCGCTCGTGGTGCGCTTGGTAGACGACAAGTACGAACTGATTGCCGGTGAGCGACGTCTGCGCGCCGTACGCAGTTTGGGGCAAACCGAGGTAAAAGTGGTGGTACACGATGCCACGGATTTGGAGGTAGCAGAGCTCACCCTCATTGAGAACCTGCAACGTGAGGATTTGACCCCGCTGGAGGAAGCCGAGCAATACCGCTTGCTGCAAACGCGTTTCGGGATGAAGCAAGAGGTAATTGCCCGCCACGTGGGCAAATCTCGCACGGTGGTAGCCAACATGGTGCGTTTGCTGGATCTTGCGGCCCCTGTTAAGGAGCTGCTGGAGAAAGCAGAAATCAGCGTAGGCCATGCCAAGGTGCTGCTGCAACTCAAAGAGCTGGAGGACAAGCAGATTGAGGCAGCCAATCGCGTTGCCGAGCAAGGGCTTACTGTGAGACAAACAGAGCAGCTGGTAAAATCCATACTCGACCCCGCCGCCCCCAAACCCAATCTGCCCGTATTACGCACCCTGCCCGAGCCTTACGAGATGGTGTGCCAACAGCTTTCTGCGGATTTCGGCACCAAGGTGAACATCAACCTTAAAGGTAAGAATAACGGCGTTATTGAAATCCCCTACATCGGCAAAGATGAGCTGGTGCGCATTTTGCAACTCTTCGGCATCAACTTCCCGCAATAATGAATCGGCTCAGCAGCTTAGTCGTACTGGGTGCAGCCCTGCTCTGCGGTGGCTGTAAAGATGAATCGGCTCAAGCCACATCGTCCCCCAAGGCGCTCCCCACCTATACGCTCAAGCATACTCCGGATTTTTGCGGAGAAAACGCCTATGTACACTGTGCCGAGTTGTGCAAATTAGGCCCTCGACCTTCCGGCTCAGATGCTTACGAAAAACAATTACAGTATATTACCCGTCACTTGGAGCAACACGGGTGGGCAATACGTCGCCACTCATTTACCTCACCCCATGGGGTAAAAATGACAAATCTGCACGCCCTGTTCGTTAAAGAGGAGGCCCCAAGCTCCGAGCTATTGCTCACATGCCACATCGACACGAAAATCAACATTTCGGATGACTTTGTAGGCGCAGATGACGGAGCCAGCGGGGCCGCCGTGTTGATGGAGCTTGCACGCCTGCTGTCCGGCACCGAGCATGCGCATCGTATTGAATTAGTATTTTTTGATGGTGAAGAAGCTGTAGCCGAGCGCATGACGGAGACAAATGGCCTCTACGGTTCTAAATATGATGTTGAGCGCCGTGGCGACAATTTACCCCGCTATATGATTAATCTGGACATGGTGGGGGCTCGCAACAAAACGATACAAGTACCCCTCTTTGATTCCTCTCCCGAGCTTGTGGATGCCTATTTGGAAACCATTAAAGAGCTTAAGCTCAATGAAAACAAATGGACCATTACCGACCAGGAATACTGGGATGACGACCGTTACTTCCGCGAGGCCGGAGTAGCCACCATCAACCTGATATGTGACTTTGTAGGCAGTATATGGTGGCACACCCCGCGGGATAACATGAGCAGAATTTGCCCCAAATCCTTGCAAGAAAGCGGGCAAGTCACATTAGGGCTGCTCCGCCGTATTCTTGAAACAAAGGCGCAATAAAGCTTTATTCAAACAAAGCCGGGTAAGACTGACGCGCTAAATCCGCAGAGAGGTTGCGGATGGTGTAACTATCCTCCGCCTGCAAGGCCTGCTCTGTCATGGCACGGCACTCCTCATAGCTGAGGTGGCGTATAGCATAACGAATCAGCGGCAGCAGGTGCGTACCCACAGAAAGCTCCGTAGCACCAAGACCCACCAATAGCGGCACCAAGTTGATATCACCGCCCATTTCACCGCAAATAGCCGTGGGGATTCCGGCAGAGATGGTCTGTTTTATCATGCGAATCACACCGGGATGCGTGGAGCGGAACATACTTGCTACACGGAAGTTCACACGATCCACCGCAATGGTGTATTGAGTTAAATCATTGGTGCCGATGGAGAAGAAATCCACATGGCGGGCCAGCACATCAGACATCATGGCGGCACTGGGCACCTCTATCATAATACCCACACGCATGTGCTCATCATACGCCTGCCCCCGTTCGCGGAGCTCATTGCGGCACTCCTCCAGCAGCTCGTGCACTTGTTTCACCTCTGTAATGCCGGAAACCATGGGGAACATGACACCGACTTTACCATGAGCAGAGGCACGCAAAATGGCGCGCAGCTGCTCCTTAAACACCTCCGGGCGGCTCAGAGACACGCGTATACCACGCCAGCCGAGGAAGGGGTTTTCCTCTTTCTCCTCCAACACCTCAAAGGGTAATTTGTCGCCACCGGAGTCAAGCGTGCGGAAAATCACCTCATGCGGGGCGCAGCTCTCAACCAAATTGCGGTAATGTTCATACTGGGTTTCTTCATCCGGCAGGCTGCCGCCACCCAACAAGAAAAACTCTGTGCGGTACAAGCCTACGCCCTCTGCCCCGGAGCGTTGAATGGCTCCATACTCATGCGCAAACTCCACATTGGCCGCCAGGCGTATACGCCTGCCATCCAGCGTTTCGGCGGGCAAGTCCCGCATGTCCGTAAAGGCCTTATAGGCCTTGTCTTTTTCTGCTTGTAAAGCACGGTAGTAGTCCTCTGTCTCGGCAGTGGGGTTGAGGATAAGCACCCCGCTGAAGCCATCCAAAATAGCCTTACACCCCACGCGGGAGTCGATAACCAACCGGGGTACCCCCACAACGGCAGGAATGCCTAAAGAGCGAGCCAAAATGGCGGTGTGAGAAATGGCAGAGCCGGTCTCCGTGACAAAACCCAACACCATGCGGGGATCCAAATCTGCCGTGTCACTGGGGGTAAGGTCATATGCAGCTAAAATGTGGGGCTGACACCCACAGGGAGACTGCAGGTCTCCAACCGCTTGGGATGGAAGCATGTTTTTGAGCACGCGCTGCAAAACATCCCCTATATCTGCCACGCGACTGCGCAGATAGGGGTCATCCACATGGCGCATGACCTCCATGAAATTTTGCACCACAGCATAGTACACCGCATCAATGTTCTGCATGCGGGCATCAAACTCTTTACGCAAACGCTTGAGGATGGTGCGATCCCTCAAAAACAAAAGATGAGCATCAAAAATTGCGGCCTCCGTAGCACCGGAGAGATGCGCCACGCGCTCTTTTAGCGCATACAGCTCTTCCTCCGTACGCGCCAAAGCACTTTCAAAGCGAGCCCACTCGCTTTCCGTCTCAGTGGGCAAAATACTGCGAGTAACAGGCGCAGGACACCCGCGAGCCTCTACTCGCAAGCAGCCAATTGCAATACCGGGGGATACCGGCAGCCCTTTCATTCTGCGCTCAAAACTCTCAGTCATAGGGAGCTTATCAGGATTCTCCGAACTTGGAGGCTACAAGCTCCTCCAACGCAGCAATGGCTTCTGCCTCATCAGAGCCCTCAACCGTTACATCTATAACAGCCCCACAGCCGACCGCCAGCATCATGAGACCCATGATACTCTTACCGTCAACAGATTCGTCATCTTTCTCAACCGTAACATCAGATTGAAAACGGCTCGCCACACGCACGAATTGCGCCGCCGGGCGAGCATGAATACCGAGCTTGTTGAGAACAGTGAGTTTCTTTGTGATCATATCTTGTGTAGTTCTTTTGCTGCCTGCTAGTATACGACATTACTCCTGCTTTGGCGAGCTTTTTTTTACTTATTTTCGTATTATTCACCAAAATCTCATGATTTACTGCGCATGCCCCAAAGTTCGGTTCACTAAATAACCACACGTGTCCCAAAGTTTATAGCCCTTGCATGTTTTCTTTTATTCCAACATCGGCTTACCAATCCTCCCCATCATGTTCGCCCGCAAGGGCGAACTATCATGCCCCGCTATCATGTAAAACTATCATGCGAGCAACGCGAGCTATCATGCAAGGAGCGCAGCGACGCGCAGTAAAAATTATTGCCCTGCGGGCGAATGCCCGCCGAATTATTGAGCCCAACGAGCACCGCGAGGAGGCCGACACAATCCCCGCGAGGGGTGTTAACCCCGAGTCCCGCGCCGCTCCGGGCTTACGCCCTGCGCTATGCACATCTGTCGGCCTCGTCGCTCCGCTCCTCGGGCTCGGGTATATTTTTTTCCACGTGCAGGGGCTTACGCCCCTGCCTATATTAGTACGTCAGGCATGACACGTAACTGGGGTGAGAGTCCCCAATGAGCCGCTGACAGGGCGGAATCAAATAGCCAAGGGCAACTGCGTCACAGTAATGTGGGGTGGGA
>SUVJ01000042.1 GCA_015062045.1 Akkermansiaceae bacterium | reverse complement strand
AAAGGGCTTGAGAGCTAAAAATCAAAATCATCTGCGGGGGTGAGCATATCCGCAGAGATGTAGGGGATGGTGAGTGTGGGGGTATCGGCAAAGGCGGGGGGTATGTTGTCCTCCGTAATAAGCGTAAATGCCGTCAGTTCAACCGCGTGTTCTGCTTGTGCAGAAAGTGCGGCAAGCGGCACCACAATGAAGGTGCTTGCAGCATGTTGGGCCGCCAGCTGAGCCCAGCGTGCCTGCACGGGGTGGCGGTAAGCAGCGTGTGTGGGGGAGAGGGCTGCGGGGCGCAGCACGGCAAGCTGCACGGGGCGGCAGAGCAGGGCTTGTTCTGCTTGTTTGCCACAGAAAAGGCGGGTATCTTTATCTAAGTTTCCCCCCGTGCAAATAACTTGGTGAGGCAGGGTTGCCGGTGCCAGTTGAATGGCTAATTGAGGGGAGGGGGTAATAAAGGTGCAGGGTTTATCCGCCAATATGGTAGCCAACACGCGGGCAAACGGGCAGGCATCCGCATAAATGAGGGCTCCGGCGGTTATTTGTTGTGCCAGCAGCTGCGCCATGGCAACATCTGCCCGCATATCATCTGCTGTTGTGGTGGTGGGCACCGTGTATTCCGCCCCGCCATGCACGCGTTTGAGTAAGCCCTTTTGTTGCAGGGCAACCAAATCCGTGCGTATGGTTTCATCCGTAACCCCCAGCTCGCGAGCCAAGGCTGCGGAGCGAATACGCCCGCGTTGCTCCAGCAGGCGGAGAATGTATTGACGCCGCTCGTGTGCCATGTACATATGGTAGACAAGGGGGGATTAGGGGTGAAGTGTAGAGAGCAAATGCTCCGTATTGCTCAGCAGGGCTGCTCCGGCGCGGCGGAGCGGCGTGCTGCACACCGGCGGAAGCGCCTGTACCATGGCATCCAAAATCCGCATGCGGCGTATAATCACTTGCAGGCGTTGTGCGGCAAGTTCAGCATCGTGGTCTTCCTCTGCCAGCAACAGCGTGGCCAGCATGTGGGCAATCACCCCGGAGTAGGTGTTGACATACGCTATGGCTTCTTTAGAGCTTCTCAGCTTCTCCGCCCCGTTGATAACCATGCTTTGCACCATGGCCGTCATTTGGGAGGCTTCTTTAAAAAGCGCGTGGTGCATGGCGCGGTATACGGCCTCCGCCTCTTCCTTGGGCAGAAAATCCGTTACCTCCCAATCGCGCTCCATCTCCTCATCAGCCGGCGGCATGTGGGCTTCATCCTCTGCTGCCATGCGGTTGAGAAAGTCCGTGCGGTCCATCACAAAGGCGGCGGATAAATAACCGCCGGGCTCCGGGCCGTATTTGGCATGTATACTGGGGTAAATGGCCATGTAGGCCTCTGCGCGGTTGAGTATGTAATCCCAGCGGCAGGGGGGCATGTCATCTTGCAACATGGTTACGGATGGCCCTTTGTACATCTGCACATTGGTGCGCACATGGGCACGCAGGGCCTCCATGTTAAGCAACTGTTGCACATTGTCGTCCTCACGGCTTTGCTGCCATTGCGGCAAAGATATTTCATACGGCACGCTTGAGAACTCCAGCAGAATGCGTTTGACATCATCTGCAAAGAACTCAATGTAAAGAATGTTGCTGAGTGCGCCGCGGTTATCGGTGTCCGGCACGCGGCGGGAGAAGGTGATATCCCCCGCATTGAAACGGTGGGGGGTATGGCGCAGCTCCTGCACAAGCTCGGGCACAGCCGTGGTGGTGGTAGCCACCGGGTTGCTGAACTCCAGCCGGCAGCCGGCAATGTCCCGCAGGCAGTCGCCGTTAAGCCGTATATGCAGCGGCTCCTGCCCATCAACAAACCACAGTCGCAGGCTAATGCGCCCGCGCTCCGTGTTGTCGATAACACCCTTTGTAATCAGCGGTGTGAGCAGTGCCAGCATAGATGGTGCAGGAAAAGTCGGGGGTCAGTATCAGCAGAGGGCCGGTGCGGGCAGCTTGGCAGAGAGTGCCTCCACAGCCTCGGGGGCATTCATGAGCTCTACCACGGCATCCCAGCGCCCCTGCATGAGGGCTTCTCGCGGTTCTGCCGGCATGGTAACGGGCAGGGTGGCCATGGGGCAACTCAGGGTCATGCTTTCCAGGTCAAGCGTCCACTCCGTTTGCGGGGCATCGGCGGTGATGCGCAGGGCCGTTTGCATGGCAGTGTGCGTGGCACACACACAGGGCATGCCTATACCGCTTGCATTGCCGAAAAATATTTCTGCAAAACTCTCTGCCACAACGGCTTGTATACCGCTGCGTTTAATGGCCTGCGGAGCGTGCTCTCGGGAGGAACCACAGCCGAAGTTTTCGCCACCTAAAATGATGGTGGCACCTGCGTGTTGCGGGGCATCTATGGGGTGCCCTTTCGAGGTGCCGTCGGCATTAAAACGCTCATCATAAAACATGGTGCCTGCCAGCTCATCAAAGGTTACACATTTGAGAAAGCGGGCGGGTATAATGCGGTCCGTGTCCATATCTGCACCCGCTACGGGTACTGCCTTGCCGCGTACAGTAATGATTTCGTTAAGAGCCATGAAAGTAATTAAAATTTTAGGGTTAACAGATTACAGATTAGTGCTGCCGAACACCTCTCGGGGGTCTGCAACCGTGCCGGTAACAGCAGCAGCTGCTGCCATGAGGGGGCTCATAAGCAGGGTGCGCCCCGTGGGGCTGCCTTGGCGCCCCTTGAAGTTGCGGTTGCTGGTGCTGGCGCATATTTGGTCTCCTTTCAGTTTGTCGGGGTTCATGGCCAAACACATGGAGCAACCCGCCAAACGCCATTCAAACCCCGCCTCGCGGAAAATATCCGCAATGCCCTCTGCCTCACACTGCATGGCCGTCATTTGAGAGCCCGGAACAGCCAGTGCCGTAATACCGGCTGCCACCTTGCGCCCCTTGAGCAGCGGGGCCACGGCCCGGAAGTCGGATATACGCCCATTGGTGCAGGAGCCTATAAACACCACATCCACCGGCAACCCCTTAATGGGTTGGCCTGCTTGCAGTTTCATGTACTCAAGCGCAGTGATGCGGGCTTTGCGGGTCTCGTTATCGGCGGCATCCTCAGGGGCGGGTATACAGCTGTTAATGCCTATGCTCATATCCGGGGATATTCCCCAGGTGACGGTGGGTTCAATGTCCTCTGCATCAAAGATAACCACATCATCATATTCTGCATCGGCATCGCTGGCAAAGCTCTTCCAGCGTTTCACTGCGGCATCCCAAGCCTCGCCTTTGGGGGCGTAGGGGCGGCCTTTCAGGTAGGCAAAAGTCTTTTCATCCGGGTTGACATAGCCACAGCGTGCCGCCCCTTCAATGGCCAGATTGCACAGGGTAAAGCGGCCATCCATCTCCATGTTCTCAATGGCGGAGCCCCCGAACTCGTAGGCGTAGCCCAAGCCGCCGTCTGCCCCCAGCTTACCGATAATATAAAGGGCAACATCCTTGGCGGTTACACCGGGGCGCAGCGTACCCTCCACCCTCACATTGCGTACCTTAAGCGGCAGCATAGCCAGTGTTTGCGTGGCCAGCACATCTCTCACCTGTGTGGTGCCAATGCCCATGGCAATGGAGCCCACCGCCCCGTGTGTGGCCGTGTGGGAGTCTCCGCACACTATGGTCATGCCCGGTTGGGTGATACCCAGCTCCGGCCCTATGGAGTGTACTATACCTTGGTATCCCGTGGGCAGGTCAAACAAGCGTATGCCCGCAGCAGCCGTGTTCTCTCTCAATGCATTAAGCATGGTCTGCGCGCGCGGGTCTGCCAGCGGCTCTGCCTGATTATCCGTGGGGATAATGTGGTCCACCGTGGCAAAGGTTCGCTCCGGGTGCAGTACGGGTAGCTTCAGCTCACGTAGCATGGCAAATGCCTGGGGGGATGTTACCTCGTGCACAAAATGCGTGGCGATAAAGAGCTGTGTGCGCCCATCCGGCAGGGTTCCTACCGTGTGCGCCTCCCATACCTTTTTATATAGTGTCTTACCCATGATTAGCGGGTCACAGTGTATCATGTTGCCCTCGGTGCGTCAAGTTGTCAACTCCGTTCATGACACGTTTCTCCTCCTCCCCCCTGCAACGTGGCATTATGTCGGCTCATGTTAATACAATATTACTGAAAAAAAACAGAATTTTGTCATAAATCCTACAAATCCTATAAAAATACTAGACAAAAGAGAAAATAACGGGTAGATTAGAGGCATGCACCGCACACGTGCATCATTAACGCAAGACAAAATATAAACCACAGGCACGAGAATCGAGCATATGAAACCGCATCTTCCGAAACTTCTTTTAGCCGCTCTGTTGGCGGTATGTGTAGGCACAGGTAATACAGCTGCAGCCGTTACCGCTGATGGCGCCGTATTTGGTGTAACAAGCGGCAGCACCGTAACAGGGGATGTAAGCGTAACCGTGGACTCCGGCTCCACCGGCAGCAACTGGGCGGCAGCCGTGGGTGTAACAGGGAGCACAGATGTCAATGACCTCACCGCCCCCGGCAATGTTACCATGGAGTTTAACGGCACCTTTACCGGCGGTGCTCCCAATGAGCAGGGGAGTGGTGGCACAACGGTATTCGGTATAGTAAATGCCGGCAGTGCCAATGGGGATGTCACCCTCATATTCAATGCTGCCAATGCAGAGTACGGCACATTTACCTCTAATGGTTATCAAGCCTCTGTAGCAGGCTCGTACAAAGGTACCATTACCGGGGCTTTTAATGCCACCATTGCAGCCGGTACCTTCCATAAAAACATTCTCGGCGGTTTCCATACCGCAGGTACTGTAGATGCCTCAGGCACCGCAGATACCATAGGCTCCACCGCCCTCACCATCAGCGGTGGCAGCATTAAGGGGGCGGTTTATGGCGGTGGTATCACCGGTAGCATAACCGGCAATACCGCTGTTACCATTGTTGGTGATAGCGGCTTGGCTGCGCTTAACGGCAGTATTCTCAGCGCAGGCGGTACAGGGGGCAGCATAGGCGGAAACTCCACCCTTACTTTCAGCGGCATCGGCACACAAGATGCCCCGGCAAGCTACACCGGCTCTGTGGAGGGCGCAAGCGGTGCAACCGTGGCAGGTAGCACCTCGTTGATTGTAGACAATTCTCACGTGTCTCTGGTTACTGTAAAAGATTTTGATACCATTAACATTGCCGCCGGTTCCTCCCTCAAAATAACCGGGGCTATCACGACGGATACCCTTTTAAACATGAGCTTCGACCCCGCAACCGTTGCCGCCAAAACAGACAATGGCTTGGGGGCAGGCGTGTTCTCCGGTTTGGTGACGGGGGATGGCGAATTTGCTGTTGAAAATGGTGTTACCACCCTTAACGGTAAGGTTATATCTGCCACGCAAGACGGCGCATTTGTTATGGAGGACTCCGTGTTCTACGTCATGAACACCACGGCTACTCAAGCCCCTGTTCCCCCTAATCAGCCTCGCACTGAATCCGTCTACTCCGTAGGCAATGGCACAGAGTATCGCTTCTCAGAGGTTGTGCATGTAGGCAAGCATGACTACAGCGGGCCGTCTGCAACAGCGGGGGCAAACGGTGCCCGGGGTTTTTACGTGGGAGAAAACGGTGTGCTCTGCATCATGGGAGACTCCGACACCATGCTCGCAGGGGATATTCTGGAAACCACGCAGGGCAGCGGTAAAATCTTCTTGCGTTCCCCCGGCTACACAGACGTTGAGGCAGATAGTCTGGCAACTACGCTGACGATAAAGGTGGATTCTGCCACCAAAGCCACCGGCAGCCTTTATTTAGCCCCGTATGAAATTAAAGGGGCAGACCCGCAGGAGCAACCCGGTGTGTTTTTGCATTTGGCAGATGGTGCAGATATTACCTCCTTCAGCGAGGTGCACTACGGCTACCCGCAATCTCAAATTGTGGTAGGCGGGCAAATAGAGTCAAATGCGGCCGGGGCTCATATCAATAATCTTACCGCCGAAGGCTGCGGTACGGTTTTATTTGCTGTAGATGCCGGGGCAAATGATTCTCTGGTATTGGGGGGTGACACATCCCTGGGGTGGTACGAGCACGGTGACGGCTCCAAACAACCTGTAACATTACATGTTGATATCAACCACGCCAACAGCCATTTAACCATTGAGTCCTTAACCGGTGGCGTACAACTGCCGGATAACCTTTATACCACCAGCAGCGTTTATTTTACCACAAGTGAGTATGACTTCTACTCATCATCCGTAGATTCCGTCACCAGTGTGGTAGATATCAATTCTTTTGACTATAGGGGCTACATCTTGTTGAAATCTGCCAATGAGGGAGACTCTATTTCCCTCAACATCAACCTGGAGTCTCAACAATATATTCAAGACTCTCAGCTCACTTGGTCTTTAACCGGGGCGCTCAGCTCAGAGACCCAATCAAAACCCGCTTATAACGGCTCTGTTGCTGTCACGCTTACGGGCAGCGGTACATACGTGTTAAGCGACGGTAACGCCATATACATGGACCCGACCAAGTACTTTCAGGGTGATTACCAAAGAAACTTTGCCGTGCTCAGCGATGATTGGACCGGCACGGTAGAGGTCAATAACTTAGTGGCCATGGATGGTTTAATAAAAAATGAGCAAGGAATCTATGAGAAAAAATCCTCCCTCTCGGGTATAGATTTCGATGACTACGGCAATGCGCAATCGAGCATCCATTTCAAGGGGTTTGAAGGTCATGTTTATAACACCAGTGAGGATAACAAATACCTAAATGTGGAAATCGCGCAAGATTTGATTCTTACCAATTCCTCCAACATGTCCGCTTTTAAACTCAGTAATGGTTACAGCGGCCAACAGCTTTACTTCTTGGGTGATATCAGCGGCACGGGTGACTTTGTTCTCAATACAACGGCCGCAGAGACCATTCACCTTAAAGGTGACATCAGCCAATGGGCGGCAGACGGTACAGAAACCCCGGAGTTCATTGTGCAACAGGGTACGCAAACCCTTAACCTCAGCGACCAAGCCACTGTGCTCAATGCAGATCTGCGTACAAAGGGTGGCACCCTCAATGCCAATATCAGCAATACGGCTGCCGTTACCGTAAACAGCACAGTATCTCACGCCGACGGGGGCACCCTTAACTTGGCAATAGATACCGCCGCCGGCACCACCTTTAACAATACGGTAGATGTCTCTAAACTGGAGCTTGCCGCTAACTCCTCAGCCAACTTTAACGCTGCGGCTTCTGCCGGCAATGTCAACATCAACACCCGCAAATCAGGCAGCCCCGCCGTGCTGAGCAACGGCATGGTTGTTACCGGTAATTCCATTGCCGGCGGCTCTGCTCAAGATGCAGAGTTTGCCTTTACTACCACCGGGGATAACACCGTCAGCAACGTGCAGCTTACCAATGTAACGCTCAGCTCTGTTGCCGACAGCGTGGTAGAGCTCAGCAATGTATCCGCTACAGATGTTTACCTTGCGGGCGATGCCGTTACCTATCATGCCACGGTGTCTGACTCCACCTTCAGTCTGGTAGAGGCTGCAAGCTCCGCCTCCCTGAATCAGGTGCGCTTTGAAACAGACATCCTCAGCGGTATGACCCTCTCCGCTGAATCCTCCCTTAACCTCACCATGGATAACGCCATCCTCGGGTGGGATGCCGCCCAGGCAGACCCCGCAGATACTCACGTATCCATCTTCCTTAAGGGATTCACCCTGGAGTTTAAATCCAGAGCAGGCGAAAACTCCGGTCTTGGCTGGCCGTCAGATACCCTCATCTTCTCCCCCGATGGCCCCACCCCGCTGTCGGACTCTGCCTCCGTGGCCTCCCTACTGTCTGCAGAGTATGATGTGGTCTCCTACCGCCAAACGGCCCAGGGCTTGCACATCCAAATGTACAACATCCCCGAGCCGACCACGGCAACCCTCAGCCTACTGGCTCTGGCTACCCTGGCCGCCCGCCGCCGCCGTAAGTAAAGGCCCTTTATTATCGTCGAGGGGGGGACTTCTGTCCCCCCCACACACGTACACAGTGCGGGCTCTCGCCCGCCGAATTTCCCTAGCCCCGTAGGGGCGATATTTTAAGTAGCGAGTGGTGGAGCCGCGCAGCGGCGCAACCACTCGAACAAATGAATAAAAAACGGAACCCGTGAAACGGGTGACAGTTAACCGGAGCCTCGGAATGCGGCCTCAATCAACTATTTCGTATCGTCGGATAGTAGCCCACATCTCTCTAAAATCTGCATAAATTCTTCTTGTGCAGATTTGGTGTGATGATGTATTTTTTGATTCCTGATATATCGGATAACAGCCTTCGTATTAGATTTGCTAACGGAAAAGGCTCCATAACCTTCTTGCCATGAAAACGAGGCGTATTGTTTATGGAGTGTTTTAATCCATTTACTGGTATTGGCTTTAATCGTCCGCACAAAATCACTAAGACTCATTGAGACGGGAGGCGCTGCTAAAATATGTATGTGATCGGGTCTACCCCCAATGGCATATACATATCCGGAGAAATTTCGGATAACTCCGCAAATGTAGTTGTATACTTTTGTCAAGTCATGTTCTATTATACTTTCAGTCTCATCTTTAACATGAAAGATAATATGAATGATAATTTTTGTATATGATCTTCCCATAACTACACAGCCATATCATTTCATTTCATTTAACATAAACAAGTCAATATGGTGAATATTCAGAAAAAATATACATGTACATACCATAAACCAAACTTAACTGTCACCCGTTTCACGGGTTCCAATCTGTTTTGCATCGGGTCGAGTGGTTACGCTCGCCGTGGGCTCGCTTCACCACTCGCTACATGAAATGCCGCCCGCAGAGCGGGCTGGGGCTTCGAGTCTCGCCTGTGGCTCACTTTCTACGCCCTCACAGGGTGAGATTTCCCTTGCGGGCGAACGCCCGCCGAAATCGCAAGCCCGCGTAGCGGGCGTCATTTCATGTAGCGAGTGGTGGAGCCGCGCAGCGGCGACTCGTCACGGCGTAGGCTTGCCGAAGACGTAAACCACTCGAACAAATGAATAAAAAACGGAACCCGTGAAACGGGTGACAGTTAACCGATGCCTCGGAATGTGGCCACAATCAATTATTGCATATCCGTTGGGGGGGGGGCGCTTTGCGGGGCTTTCTTTCAATTTGCAGGTACAAACACCATACTGTGGCGCGCAATGCGTGTGTTGCATGTTTCCTCCCAAATCTTCACATATACTCCTGCACGCCCATGGCATAGGGCGGGGTGGGGGCGGTGAGGGGGCAGAGCATCCAAATGAAGGGGCGGTTGAACTCCAGTGTCTTTTCACTTGGCTCCAATGCCTCAGGCACGGCTACATTATCCGCAGACTCAGAAAAGAAGAAAACATTTTGCTGGTAGAAACCATCCAGCGGAAACGGTGTAGTATCGCTCAAGGTGGGAAAGGGGGCGGCATCTGCCTTGGTGAGTGCCCCCAAGCCCATGGCATGCAGTGCCGGGAACATATCCAAACGCCCGGCAAGCTCCCGTATGCGCGGCAGTAAAATGGTGGCGGGCTTTTCCTCTGCCTGAGCCAGCGCGGTGCGTATGGTGCTGTAATCTTGCGGGGTGAGGCTTGTCGCCAGCGGGCGGGCGCTCAGGGTATCTGCCCGGGACGGTAAAATGAGGATGAGCGCGCAACTGTCCGCACCGGCGGCATCGCCCCGCGGGGTATTGCGCATCATGAGCGCCACGGCTTGCCACTTGCCCTGCGGGTCCACCGCCGTGCGAAAATTGCCGTTTGACTTCATAAAATGCACTCGGGGGCGAGTGGCATCCGCATTATGAAACACTTTCTCCTCTGTAAGGTGTTGATAGAAGGGGTAATACCAATCCGCCTGAAACGCCAGCACGGCGGCAGCCAGCATGCGTGTACCGCGCGGGGCGGATGAGCCGCTGAACATGTGGCTGATAGCCCCGTTGGTGTATGCAGTCACGGCAGAGTTAATCTCTTGGTGAGCCATGGCCAAATCCGTGGAAAAAGCAGCGGTGAAAATAGCCTCATTTTTACGTTGCTCCGGCTTTACATCTGCCCGGTTGCAGAACAGGAGAGAGCCCTCGTGCAGGTTTGCGCTGCTTTGCGTGGCAGTATCGCACAGGTGCAATGGTTCAAACAGCGGCGCGTTTTCCTCGGTCGTAAGGTTTTTGAGCACGTTGAGGCATTGGGTTACATTGTTGGGGGTTACCACCAAGTTGCCCGTGGGTATACGCTTAAGGTAGTATTGAAACAGCCTTACACTGAACTCATCCGTCTGTATGCTCTCGCCCTCCTTGGGCATGGTAATGCGCGGGGCAGTGGCGGTTTGCGGCCCCGGGTTGAACCACTCAACGATGGTCGGCCAAAACAGCCCCAAGGCAAAAGCCGCAACCACGGCAAGGAGCCCCCACCGTATGATGGGCAGTTTGGGCGGCTGTGCTGCCTTTGCCGTTGTTTCTGATGTGTCTTTTGTTTCCATTAACTGTAAAGAGAAAGTTTTTCATCCAACTGCGGGCCGGTGGTCACGCGGTAGCGTTCTCCCAGCTCTATGGAGGCACGGTTGCCTAAAGAATTACGGAAGGTGATATGCACGGGCGTTTTGCCGCTGTGCTCTAACAGAATACGCTTGATAATCTCCAAATCCTCCGCATTGTGGCGGGCAGTGTTGAGCACAATCTCATAAAAAGCAGGTGCTTTGCCCTTGCGCTTGCGGCTGCCGGCATCCAGCAGCTCCAACCCGCGGGCAGATACTTTTTTGCCCCCCGTCTTTTCGTCCTCAGATATCCCGGCCCGGAACCGTATGAAACTCCCCTCTTGCAGCAGGCCTTCCACCGCCAGAGCCTTGGTAAAGTTGTCTCCCCACACCAAAGCCTCCGTGCTGCCGGTAAAGTCTTCCACCGTGATAATGGCAAACTTTTGGCCGCTTTTGGATACCTTGATGGCAACGCCACGCAGCATGCCTGCCATCTCGTGCTGGCCGCGTATATCATCCGCCGTTAAGTCGGGCAGGGTGCCTATGGCGGTGTATTTGGGGGCGTCGATAACGCCGCGCATGCTGTCCAACGGGTTGCCCGTAAAGTACGCCCCGGTCAGGAACTTCTCTTCATCCAGCCGCTTATCCTTGGGCCATTCCTGCGTAATCACCTTCTCCTCGGGGGCGGAGGTAGTCTCCTGCATATCAAACAGGCTCATTTGCCCGGCGGCGTTGTCCTTGTGTACACTGGCGGCCCCGTTGAGGCATTGCTCTATGCTCTCAAACAGGTGCGCACGGCACACGTGCAGGCAGTCGAACGCGCCGCACTGCACCAGCACCTCCAGCTGGTTACGGCGCACACTTTGCGGGGGGATGCGGTAGCAAAAATCCTCCAAGCTCTTGTATGGGCCGTTTTTAAGGCGCTCCTCCACAATCACACTCACGGTTTCGGAGCTCATACTCTTGACGGATGCCAGCCCGAACCGCACCGCCAAATGCCCGTTGGGCATGGTCTCCGGCTGGAACTTGACGGCAGAGTGGTTCACACAGGGCCCCAACACCTCTATGCCCATGCGAATCGCCTCCTGAATAAACACGCCGATCTTTTCATTGGTTGCTTCGTTAGACATCAACCCGCAAAGGAACTCCACCGGGTAGTGCGCCTTGAGGTAGGCGGTCCAGTAAGAGATATGGCCGTAGCAGGCAGAGTGTGACTTATTGAACCCGTAACCGGCAAACTTCTGAATCTTATCGAAAATGGCGTTGGCCGTTTTCTCGTCAATTTGGTTGACATCCCAGCAGCCTTTCACAAAGCGGCGGCGTTGCTCGGCCATCTCCTGCATGTCTTTGTGGCCCATGGCGCGGCGCAGCAAGTCTGCACCGCCCAAGGTGTAGCCGGCCAGCAATTTTGCCGCGGCCTGCACCTGCTCCTGGTAAATCATCACACCGTAGGTAAGGCCGGATACCGTCTCGAGCAGCGGGTGCTCGTACTCCGCCTTTTTCCAGCCCTTTTTCACGGCAATCATGTCGTCCATAAACTGCATGGCGCCGGGGCGGTACAAGGCCAACAGGGCGATAATATCTTCAATGTTGTCTATGCCGTAGCGGCGGCAGGTATCCACCATACCGCCCGATTCCAGCTGGAACACGCCCATGGTGTCACCCCTGTTGAGCAGGGCAAAGGTCTCGGCATCCCGTATATCCACCGCATCATAGCAGAAATTCGGCTCACGCCAGCGCACATAACGCTCGGCATCTTTCATCACCGTCAGGGTCTTAAGCCCCAAAAAGTCCATCTTGAGCAAGCCGGCATTGTAAATGGCACTCATATCACACTGCGCCACAACTTCCCCGTGCGGGTTGCTCAGGTCGTCTCGCGTCAGTGCCACATATTCATCCAACGGGCGGTCGCCAATCACCACACCTGCGGCGTGCATGCCCACGTTGCGCACCGTACCCTCCAGCTTTTTGGCGTATTCCCACACCTCTGCATAGGTGCTGTCTTGCAGCAGGTTGCGCAGGTCCTCGCTGGCATCGTAGCTCTTGGCCAAGGTAACACCGGGGCCGCTTTCTATCAGCTTGGCAATACGGTCGCTGTCTGCATAGCTCATATCCAGCACACGCGCTACGTCTTTGATAACAGACTTAGCACCCATGGTGCCGTATGTAATAATGTGCGTCACGGCGCGCTCGCCGTACTTGTGGCGCACGTAGTCAATTACCTCCGGGCGGCGGCTCTGGCAAAAGTCAATATCAATATCCGGCGGGCTCACACGCTCCGGGTTCAGGAATCGCTCGAAAATGAGCCCGAACGAGTACGGGTCTATGTTGGTAATCTTCATCACATAGGCCACCAAAGACCCTGCGGCGGACCCACGCCCCGGCCCCACGGGTATATCGTGGTTCTTGGCCCAGTTAATAAAGTCTGCCGTAATCAGGAAGTAGCTCGGGAAACGCAGCTGGTTAATAATACCCAGCTCGTAGTCCAAGCGGGCGCGCAGCTCCTTATCATTCTCCGCGCGCTCTTTGCCGTAGCGCTCTGCCAAGCCCTTGTAGCATATCTTGCGCAGGTACTCCTCACGGGTGGACCCATCCTCCGGCGCGAACTCGGGGTATCGCTCGGTGGAGGTGGAGTCCAGCTTAATGGAGGTATTGCAACGCTCCGCAATAATGTTGGTGTTCTCGTAAGCATCCGGGTATTCCGGGAAGAGCAGGCGCATCTCCTCCTCGCTCTTGAAATACACACTGCGCGGGTAGCGCATGCGCTTGCCGTCCATGCGTTTGTTGCCCGTGCCCACACAAATGAGAATATCGTGCGCATCGTGGTCGCTCTCATTCAAAAAGTGGGCATCATTGGTTACCACCAGCCCCACATCGTGCTTGCGGGCCAGGCGCACCAGCTCCGGCGTGCAGCGGCGCTCCTCCTCCAGCTCGTGGTCCTGCAACTCCACAAACAAATTGTCCTTGCCGTATATGTCAATGAGCTCCAGCAGCACCTCCTCCGCCTTTTCCGGCTGGTCCTGCAGTATCCACTCCTGCATCGGGCCGGATATACAGCCCGTCAAACATATCAACCCCCTGCTGAACTCCCGCAGCGTAGCAATATCCACCCTCGGCTTGTAATAAAAGCCGTCCAAATGCCCGCGAGACACTATCTTGATGAGGTTCTCCCACCCCAGGTTATTTTCACACAACAACACCAAGTGCGTGTATTTGTGGCGCCCCGGTATCTGTTTCTTCACATCTATGGGCGTGGGCGATAAATAAATTTCGCACCCCAATATCGGTTTAAACACCGGCTTCTTTTCATCCGGGTGCTCCTTGTTCCACTCCAATATCCCCTTGTTGTGCTTCTTGACATTCACCATGAACTCAATCGCTGCAAACACATTACCGTGGTCCGTTATCGCTACGGAGCTCATCCCCAGCTCCGCACACCGCTTGATGAGATCCTTGGTGTGTATCATCCCATCCAGCAGCGAGTACTCTGTGTGAACGTGTAAGTGTGTAAATGCCATGGTGTGCCCACTATTATACACATTTTATCCCGTAAATCAATCTCTTTTCATTCCCTCCCCTCACTCCGTACACTGAGCCTGCGCAGCAGGCTCAATCTCACTGTTGCGCCTCGGCGCAACAATCTCACTTGAGCTTCCGCTCAAATCTCACTGCGGCGCATGCCGCAATCTCACTTCGCCCCCTTCATGTTCGCCCCGCACGGGGCGAACTATCATGCCCCGCTATCACGTAAAACTATCATGCGAGCAACGCGAGCTATCATGCAAGGCGCGCAGCAACGCGCAGAAGAATGCCCCATTGGGCCTCCCCCCTCCATCAACGCCGTCAGGCGTTCTTCACGGCGAGCATTAGCGAGCCTAATTAATGAGCCCCGCAAGGCGGCTATCAAAAATAATATAGAGCCCGACGAGCACTGCGAGGAGGCCGACACAATTCCCCCGAGGGGTGTTAACCCCGAGACACGCCTCGCTCCGGGCTCACGCCCTACGCTATACACATCTGTCGGCCTCGTCGCTACGCTCCTCGGGCTCGGGTATGTTTTGATTCATGTGCAGGGGCTAACGCCCCTGCCTATGTTATTTCGCCCCACAAGGGGGCTTGTGAAGTACGAAATGTGAAATACAAAATACGAAGTACGCAAAGCCTCTGCGACGGGGTGAACCAAAATATATCGTACCCGCGGGCTCCCGCCCGCCGAATTTGATAGCCCCCGCATGGGGGCGAAATAGCATAGGCAGGGGGCAAGCGTGCACGCAGTGCGCGCGCGACCCCTGCCGGCTATCAAAAATAATATAGAGCCCGACGAGCAACGCGAGGAGGCCGACACAATTCCCCCGAGGGGTGTTAACCCCGAGACACGCCTCGCTCCGGGCTCACGCCCTACGCTATACACATCTGTCGGCCTCGTCGCTACGCTCCTCGGGCTCGGGTATGTTTTGATTCATGTGCAGGGGCTAACGCCCCTGCCTATGTTATTTCGCCCCACAAGGGGGCTTGTGAAGTACGAAATGTGAAATACAAAATACGAAGTACGCAAAGCCTCTGCGACGGGGTGAACCAAAATATATCGTACCCGCGGGCTCCCGCCCGCCGAATTTGATAGCCCCCGCATGGGGGCGAAATAGCATAGGCAGGGGGCAAGCGTGCACGCAGTGCGCGCGCGACCCCTGCCGGCTATCAAAAATAATATAGAGCCCAACGAGCACCGCGAGGAGGCCGACACAATCCCCCCACGAGGGGTGTTAACCCCGAGACACGCCGCGCTCCTCGGGCTCAGGTTCGTTTTTCCCCACATGCAGGCGCTTCTTTGTCACGGCGTAGGGCTCAGCCCGAAGACGGAACGCCCCTGCCTATTGGCTGCCGCCCTATCACGTAAAACTATCATGCGAGCAACGCGAGCTATCATGAAGGGCTTGCCCATGCGGACTCACACTTTAAACATTAAACATTCAACATTAAACATATCTTCACTCCTCCTTATACTCCGTACAAAGCGGGCAGGCTTCCACAAAGTGGTCGGGGGAGATTTCGACAAAGCGGGGGCGGTCTATGAGGGTATCCCCGCTGCGGCCCATGCGTTGGCAAAAGCGGCAACCGGGCACAAACTCATGAATAGGGGCCACACTGCCGGGTATGGTGGGGAGGTGTGATTTGCGGGGGTACTCGGGGCGAGGCATAGAGGCCAGCAGGGCCTTGGTGTAGGCATGGCAGGGGTTGGCGAAAAGCTCTTTCACCTCTGCCCGCTCTACCACACGGCCGCCATACATAACCACCACGCGGTCGCAATGCTGCGCAATCACGCCCAAGTCATGAGTAATCAGAATGGCAGAGGAGCCCATTTGCTCTTTCAGCTCGCGCAACAGAGCGAGTATTTGCTGCTGCACGGTAACATCCAGCGCGGTGGTGGGTTCATCCGCAATAATGAGCTTGGGGCGGCAGGCCAGGGCAATGGCAATCACCACACGTTGGCGCATACCGCCGGAGAGCGACATGGGGTACTCGTTGACGCGCAGCTCGGGGTCGGGTATGTGCACATAGCGCAGAATCTCCACCGCCTCCTTCACGGCAGCCTCATAGGTAAGCCCGCGGTGCAGCATAAGGGTTTCTGCAATTTGGTCACCAATACGGTGCACGGGGTTGAGGGCGCGCAGGGGCTCCTGAAAAATAACGCCTACCTCTCCCCCGCGCAGCTCGCGCAGGCGGTCGTAGGGCATGGTGAGCACATCTTCACCATCAAACATGACTCTGCCACGCAAAATTTTAGCAGCGGGCTGCGGCAACAAGCGCACCAGGCTCATGGCGGTTATGCTTTTGCCGCAACCGCTCTCCCCCACAATACCCACGCATTTGCCGCGCGGTACATCAAAGCAAACATCATCTATGGCGCGCACCGGGCCGTTCTCCGTCTTAAATGCCACGGTCAGGTTGCGAACCTCCAGCAGGTTTTGCTCCGATTTAAAAATGCCTTTAATTGCCATGGATTCTGAGAATGCTTATTGCTTTTCAACTTTTTTTGGCTTACGCAGGGTAGCCGGCAGGGGCACCACGCGCTCTACCTCCTCATAGCTTTTACCCTCTGCGCGTTTTTTGAGGGTTTCTTCACGCACTTGTTCATCTATCCAATACAAGTGGCTATCCAGCGGGTCGTAGTAACGCGGCGGGCAAAAACGGCACTGGGCGGTGTCCGGCCAGCAAATCCACCGCCATTGCGCGAATCTGCAATAAGAGGCAGCCCACCCGGGCACCCAGCAGGCCTCCCCGGCAATAAGGCGTTGCACGCGGTGGTGCGCTGACACGGCTTCCTCCTCGGTGCGGGCATTTTCTGCGGCCAAAATTGCGGCATCCAACTGCGGGGTGCCAACACCCATTACATTGTTGGTGCCCTTGGCGGGGGTGCCATCTGCCAGGCGCGCATATACGGAGCGGAAAAACTGCGAGGGCGAGGGCAAGATGGGCGAGAAACTCCAGCTGAACACGCCCACACTGTAGTTCTTATCCTTCAATTTGCTGAAGAACACCGTGTCATCCATCTGCTCATAGCGCAAATCCAACCCGCAGGCGGCGGCATCCGTCCGCAGCAGGTTAACGCAGTTGGCATACAGCGGGTCTATGCGAGAGCTCACCACCACTTGCAGGCGCGTGCCGTCGGGCTTGTGCAGTATGCCATCCCCCCCTTCCTCTGTATACCCGGCGCGGGCAAAGCAGGCTCTGGCCTTCTGCGGGTCATACGGCAGGGCTTTAATTGAGGCATCCGTATACGCCCCGAACCCCGAGAAATAGGACCCCAACCGCTCCGCATCCCCACGAAACACGGTGTTGATAACCGCCTGCACATTCAGGGCATGTTGCAGCCCCAGGCGCATATCCCTGTTATCAAACGGGGCGCGCGTGCAGTTGATATGAAACCCCAGGCTGTTGCGCGGCCACAGGTTGCTGAAATGCACGCGCTGCACATAGCCCTTGTGCACGGCGTCTATCTCAAGCCCCTCATACCACAGGTCTGCCTCTCGGCAAGAGATGAGATCCAACTCCCCGATGCGGAAAAGCTCCCTCACCTTGGCGGCCTCTGCTATAAAGGAGTACACAATGCGGTCCACATTGCAGCTGTAGCGTGTGTACTTGCGGTCCCTCGCCCACCAATTCTTAACCCGCCGCAGCGTTATCATGCGCCCCATCACCAAACCTGCGGGGTCTATACGGTATGCCCCGGTGGTGGGCACGGGGCGCCACAGGTAGCGCGTGGGGTAGTCCGGCCCGAACTCTGCATAAAAGCGGGTGCAACTGGCCGGTATAGCTGCATAATATGCCGCTGCGGGGCGAGCTGCCGGCAAGGTTACCGCCAACACATTGTTGCCGTATAGCGTGATGTGGGAGAAATTGCTCAGGTAATAGTTGCCGTAAAAGGGCTCTGCGCTGTGCTCCGAGGTGCGCACATACATGGAGGTGACAAAATCCCGTGTCGTGAGCAGGTCCCCGTTGCTGAAACGCGCCTGTTCATCTATATGAAAATACACCGTGCGGCCATCCGCAGACACCGCCCAGCGGTCCGCCGTGCCGGGTATCAACCGCCCGGTGCCGGGGTGTATGCGGATAAGGGGTATATCTATATCATCATAAATATAACGGCGGGTGGCATTGTTGCTGTTGGGGCCGAAAAGGCAAAGCGTGCCGGGGAAGGACCGCTGCAGAGAGAGCCGCAGCGTGCCGCCCTTGCGGGCTTTGCGGCTCCCCAGCTCGGGCTCATCATTGCCGTATTGCCACACCAAATCCTGCGGCAGCTCCGTGCTCGGCAAAAAACGCAGGTAGTCCCCCTCTGTGCTGCGCAGCTGCAGGGTGCGGAACTTTTGCAGGGCAGAGCTCATGGCTATTTGTGCAGATTTTGCCGCATCACTGCCGGGTATGGTGCGCATGTGGGTTTGCAGGGCCTCCAAGTACTCCAAACGCGCGGTCTCCAAGGCCTTTTGCACGTAATCCCGGTTGCGGCGGTTCCACCGCTCGGGGAACCCGCGGAACCCCTCGGGCATGCGCCAGGCGTGTGCGTAGTCCGGCACCGGGGCATGCGGGGCAAAGGCCGCAGG
>SUVJ01000041.1 GCA_015062045.1 Akkermansiaceae bacterium | reverse complement strand
GATTCAGGGTATATATATACCCTATATTTTCCCCAAACAACAACTTCCGTCGATTTTTATTACGAGATAAAAAATCAAAAACTGCTATATATATATAATGAAAAATTAAAACCAATATTTTTTATTAACATTACATTAGATTACTAAAAAAACATCTACCAATTTTATGAAATTTCTCCTTTTATATACGCTCATCATCACCGCTTGTAGCATATTTCACGCAGCAGGAAATAATGGGCAACACTATTCGCCTCATTCCGAGATTATAGAAACTTTAGACAAACTATACGTACGTTATTTAAATGATTATGAATTATCTCATTTTCATACAAATGATGATTATTCATTACACACAATGGATCAGGAATTATCGAACCATATTACACAATTGATAATTGACAAAAAATCTAAAATTTTAAGCAATAACATAATAAAAAAATTAAAGAATGAAAAAAAATTATGTAATCACTTTTTATCTATGTTGTATCTAATTTATTGGAAGCATCCACAATATCGACAATATTGTTTAGAAACTATAACAAGACTTTGTAATACCATATGGGCAGAATCCATTGACGCATCAACATTGTCTGTAATATTAACCTTTACCGCATGCGATATGACATTTACGCCCTTGACTGAAACAATATTAAAGAAAACAAAATATGATCCAAATCTATATATTGAGGGTTATCATCTCATAGCTTGGTGTATAATGATGGACTCACCAGATTTGCTCAGGTTAATTATTTCGAAAGGTGCCGATATCAAATTACCGGCTCTTGAGCAAAATTGCTCAATTGTTTATAGTTACCACGCGGGAGCGCACAGCCCACTAATGATTGGTTTTTTGATGTTCTCACATTCACACATAGACAAAACACACCCAATTACTTTTCTTCAGTTCAGAGGGAACGCCCGAGGCTCAATTACTTTTCGCTGCTTATTAGGCCTACTTAATAAAAGAGAACGCTATAATGGTATAAAATTAGCGCAAGAACTCTATACTCAAGGGTGCCCTGTTGCTATCGAATTTAATGAAATTATTATGTTAACACATCTTTTAGGCATAGAATATAAAGAAAAATGTGAAAAAAACTCAATAATTTGGACTGAACAAAATAAGTGGAGAGATTTATATCAGTATATAAAAAAATTAGAAGAACAGCAATTAGATAATGATTTAGAAAAAGTCTCCAAAAAGTTAGTTCCGCTCATCATACATTCCTATAATTATGATGAAGCTCTATATTAAAATAGCACAAAGTAACATCTCAGCTCTTGGCAGGAAATGCAGAAATGCCTTTTTTGAATGAAAAAGGAGTATATAATTTCGGCTACTATCACTTAATCGACCTTACAACAATCCTCACATCAAAAAAATAAATTGCTTGAAAGAAGCATTTAATCGGTAAATTCCGGTGTATACAATGCAAATTTCGTTACTATGAAATATTTATGAAAAAAAGCTTTTTATTTTTACTGACCTTATCACTTGCGTACACAACAAGTTGCTGCAGTATGGCATGATTATCAGGGGAAAAATTAATAAGAATTACAAATTATGGCTTATAATACATCGAAAATTTCAGTTCTGCTCATATTGTATTTCAGTGGGTTGCCGTTATATGGGGGTGTACATGATAAATTAACAAAAGGAGAATTAAGCATTGAAGATATATACGGTTATCAATACGACTCATATTATTGGAAAGATGAGGAAATGAGTGTTCATTATTACCCCTATGGATCTAATCATGCAATCCCAACAAAACAAGAAATCTACAAATTTCCGCAAAGATTAAACTATTCGTTAGGAAGTATTATGATTTGCGAAATGCAAAATGGGAGATGGTTTCAATTTTATCAGGAAATAGCCAAAGGTGATTTACCGAAAAAAATACAAGATATCATTCATATAGAAAACATATGGATAACAAGAGATATAACAACTTCCCTCGCTGCGGATCAGAATTGCAAATATAAAACAGAAACAATACGCATAGTCATTGCAAATCATGGAGATAGAGATATTATACTAATGAGGCATTCATTAGCCAAAGCAGAACAGGACATACTACAACCTATTCTCGTTAACAAAACACAGTTCATATTAGTAACACCATTAAATGTTTATATACCTGCGCACAGTTGCGCTTTTATAGAAGGTAAAATATACGATGTTCCATATATAAAACGATACACAAACACAAAAATAACAACACGAGACGTTAATCAAAACAACACTATCAAGGCAACCCTTATCTTTCAAAGTGTGATATATGGTACGGATCTGCGATACAGCGGAAGTACTCCTCTTATGTTGAAATATGAAGGATTTCTTTTTTAAAACATGTTATAGATGCTATGTATCCGACGAAATTATCCTGTCAGCAAATGGGATTTACCATATGATCCATGTGCAAATGTAGCTCCATGTCATTAACAAATTTTATTATACATCAATGGATATGAAAAACATCGACATGGCCGCGCTAGTTGCATTCAAACGAAGCATGCTCAAGCTTTTGCGCAAGGATATAAAAAATGTTGAAGTCGTCGGAGTTTTATCCGAAATTCTTGCAATTAAACGAGCAAACTTCATTTTGTTCTATAAAAAGAAAGACAAAATGAAGCCAATAACAATTCGCTCAATTTTATTAAAAGCAAAAAGAAATAAACAAATTTTATATATTGGATACAACTTCCTTAAAATAGACATAATAGTGCCGGACTTCTATATAGGATTTACAGACGAAGACTTATTGAATCACCATATTCAATGTGGACAAGAATTTTATGATTTTATGCTTAAGCATAGGCAGATAATAAAAGTTTACGAAAATAACGGCAAAACATATCAACAAATTGATAATGGGTTTGATAGGGTTAAGGACTGGGCGAAAAAAGCAATATATATGCTCAACAGAGATTCGTTACATGAAAATGAGAATTCTTAGGATACCGTTGATAGAGCCCAACAATATGTCGCTCACTCTCAGCAATGAGGCACAGCGGGATTTGCTCACGGGCATGGTCTACAGGCGCGGCAACACCACCGTTGCCATCCGCAGCACGGCAAAAGATGGAGTAACCCATAACGATGTGTTCCATTACACCAAACGCAGCGAGCTTGTGAATGCCAATCTTAACGGTGTACAACATGGCTATGATTACGACAACAACATCGGCAACCGCCTCCAAGCCATAGAGAGCAACAACTATAGTCAACACAATTACAAAGGAGAGTGAAAATGAAAAAAAACTTAAAAAAAATCTTCATACTTATTATAATATCCTGTTATTTAGTGTACTGTAGAAACTATAATTGGACAATGCAAGGTCTATACGGGGACGATTACAATGGTGATCTTATTACTGAAGTCAATAAAGAAATAAAAAAATATGGTCTTAAATTGGTTGGCAAATTTAAAGATTCAGAGGGAAGAATCTGCGAATTATATGAAAAAAGCTTTTTCTTTTTTCATATATATACTATATACGCCTATTCTGACCAAGGAAAAGTTATATGGGTAGCACGTGGTATAGACGAAATAAATACCGGATTACATTGGAATAGACACTTTTACGGATACATTAATTGGGATAACCAAGATGGCTTTATACTATCTCAAATAGATTATTTTGATATAGAAAACGGCAATAAGCCCATGCTGAATTTTTATCCATAATAGGGCATATAAACTGCATAGAGATAAATGACAACATCAATAAATTAAATAAGCACGCGTGGGAACAATTAGTAAAATGGGGACCTCTGAAAACTCGCCAAATGGCAATTTGCAGGGGGGGGGGGGCGAGCCGTAGGCGAGCGGAATTTTGTAAGCCCCGCTCTGCGGGGCGTCATTTTATTTAGCGAGTGGTGCAGCGAGCCAATGGCGAGCGACTCGTCACGGCGTAGGCTTGCCGAAGACGGAAACCACTCGAACCGATAAATAATACACCGAACCCGTGAAACGGGTGATAGTTAAGTTCGATTCCGAGTTGACACCTATGCTTATGTGCTCAGATTTTCATAGCGTTTTTATTATCTATCTCTATGGATTTTAACATGACTTAAGTGTCACCCGTTTCACGGGTTCCCTTTATAATTAATTAATTCGAGTGGTTGCGCCGCTGCGCGGCTCCACCACTCGCTATTTGAAATGTCGCCCGCTTCACGGGCTCAAAAAATCGGCTCGCTAACGCTCGCGGGGGCTCCCCCACAACTACCAATTTGAGGGGGCTCCGGAGTTTTTCGAGGTCCCCAAAATGGAATTTTGCAGGGAAGGGATGGGATCCGACCCGGCGCACAGGAGCAACGTTTCGGCAAAATCCGAGTGAAAGCCACGCACCCGCAGCACAGAGTTTACCCTGACAGACTCTATAATATAGTAGGGTGCTGCAAATTTTAGCACAAATTAGTGCAATTTCTTAAAAAGGGAGATTGACGTGGGGCAAAAGATGGTGTAGTATAAGGAAAGGTGCAGGACTCCGTCCGTGCATCGCGGCTTAATACTTCACCACTCTCCGTACCGTGTACTCGAACGAAAATTATCTTTTGGAGCTTCTTATGGAGGCCGGCGCCATAGACGCCGGTACGCTTGATAGCATCAAGGCCGAGCTTTCTCCGCTCGACAGCGCTATTGAGCACCTTGTTAAGAACAATTATCTGACATCGGAATACATAGCCCAGGTGGCAGCCTACAACTCCTCTATGGAGTATGTGGACTTGAGCGCCTTTGAGGTGGACCCGAACATCATAGCCGGCACCAATGGTGAGCTGGCACGGCGTGTCGGGTTCCTGCCCATCGGGGATGACGGCTACTCATTACAGGTAGCTATTACAGATCCGTTCGATATGGAGACACTGGACAGCCTGCCACAGTTTTTGGGGAGGGAGATATCCTTCTTTGTGGCATCTGAGCCGGGCTTGAAAAAGGCATTGGATAAGTATTACCCGGAGAAGAAGAAGCACGCCAAGGGCGACACAGAGGCGCCCATCATTGAATTGATTGACGATATGTTCAATGAGGCGCATGAGATGCGGGCATCCGATATTCACATTGAGCCGATGGAGGACCGCATCCGCATGAGATACCGCGTGGACGGTCGATTGGTGGAGGTTGCCAACCACCCCAAGAAGCTGTTGGGCGCCATAGTGGCACGCCTTAAGGTAATGAGCTCGAGCATGAGCATTGCAGAGAAGCGCGTGCCGCAGGACGGACGTATTGAGATGGACCTGCGGGACGGCATGCACATTGACTTGCGTGTGAGCACCGTACCCACCAACCACGGTGAGTCTGTGGTAATGCGTATTCTTGATAAATCTGCACTGGCATTGGGCTTGCCGCAGCTGGGCTTCCTCTCTGACGACGAGGCAACCTTTGACCGCCTTGTTACCCTGCCCGACGGTGTGATTTTGGTGACGGGCCCCACGGGCTCCGGTAAAACCACCACCTTGTACGCCTGCTTGAACCACCTGAACCGCCCGGACAAGAAGATTATCACTGCGGAAGACCCCGTGGAATACGAGATGGCCGGCATTAACCAGGTGATGATTCGAACGGAGATTGGCATGACCTTTGCGGCGGCACTGCGTGCTATGCTGCGCCAGGCCCCCAACATTATCATGGTGGGCGAAATTCGTGACGGCGAGACCGCAGGAATTGCCATTCAGGCAGCCATGACCGGTCACTTGGTGCTCTCCACCCTGCACACCAACGATGCGCCGTCCTCCGTTGCCCGTTTGGCAGATATGGGTATAGACCGATTCCTGATAGCCTCTGCCGTGCGCGCCGTGATGGCTCAGCGACTTTGCCGCAGCCTGTGCTCATGCCGCATACCGGGGCAGCTTACCCAAAAGCAGGCCGATACACTGGGCATAGACATCAACCGCCAGGTCATGGTGCCCAACCCGGGCGGTTGCGCCAAGTGCCGAGGCAAGGGTATGAAGGGCCGTATGGGCATTTTCGAGATTTTCCAGGTAACGGACGATGTGCGCGGACTTATCAACTCTAACCTTACCTCTGCACAGCTGCGTAAGCGAGCCCGAGAGCTGGGCATGCGCACCCTGCGAGAAGACGGTATACGCAAGGTATTGGCAGGCCGCACCACGGCAGATGAAATTATCCGCGTAACTACGGGAGATGCCAACTGATAACCTCAATTAATAACTGATTTAACCAAAACTTTTTTCACGGATATGGATACGGATGTAACACTTGAGGTTTTCATCAACAATGGCTTAATAGACAAAGCCCTGGCACGCGATGTCAAGGAGGAAATGTCCAACAGCGGCAAAGAAATCTGGGAAACGCTGGTGGACTTCGGCGTTATCGGCGGGCCGGAGGATTTCTGGAGCATCATCGCTACGGAGGTAGGCGCGCAGTTTATCTCTCTGGATGGTTTTGCACCCCCGCAAGAGGTGCTGGATATGATACCCGCCGGGCAAGCCCGCATGCATGGAGCCCTGCCCATTGAGTACCGCGAGGGCGATGGTCTGTATGTGTGCCTGGAGGATCCGCTGAACCCGCAAACCATTGATGACCTGCGCATTGCCACCGGGCAAGACATCTACCTGTATGTGGCGGCAGATTATGAGGTACGCGCCAGGATCTCCGAGTACTACGGTGGTGCAGAAGCCGCCATGGGCGACTTGATGAACGAGCTGGGCGGCATGAACGTGGGCAGCCAAGACGGCGCAGAAGAAGCCAACGCCGCCCCGGTAATCAAGTTTGTGAACCTGGTGATTATGCAGGCCATTAAAGAGAAGGCCTCAGATATTCACTTAGAGCCCTTTGAGCACGAGTTCAAGATCCGCTACCGTGTGGACGGTGCCTTGTATGAGATGCAGGCCCCGCCCCCGTCTCTGGCAAACTCCGTTATCTCCCGCGTAAAGGTGATGGCCGGCATGAACATAGCCGAGCGCCGCGTGCCGCAGGATGGCCGCATCGTGATGAAAATAGGCAACAGCGGTGTGGATATGCGTGTTAACTCCCTGCCCACCCAGTACGGTGAGTCTGTGGTAATGCGTGTGTTGGACCGCAACAGCGTAAGCCTTAACCTGGATAACCTCAACCTCTCTCCCAAGCTGCACGAGTACATTATTGATACCGTCAACAAACCCAACGGCATCTTTGTGGTAACGGGGCCCACCGGCTCCGGTAAAACCACCACGCTCTACGCCGCTCTGCGCGAGATTAACACGGTGGACACCAAGATTCTTACCGCAGAGGACCCCGTGGAGTACGACATTGACGGCATTGTGCAGGTGCCCATTAACGAGGGTATCGGCGTGACCTTCCCGCGTGTGTTGCGTGCTTTCCTGCGTCAGGACCCGGACCGTATTCTGGTGGGCGAAATTCGTGACCAGGACACCGCCCAGATTGCCATTCAGGCAGCCTTGACGGGTCACTTGGTGCTCTCCACCCTGCACACCAACGATGCCGCCGGTGCCGTAGCGCGTTTCATAGACATGGGTGTGCAGCCTTTCCTGCTGTCTGCCACCATATTGGGTGTGCTGGCACAGCGCTTGGTGCGTACCATTTGCCCATACTGCAAGACGCCGTACACGCCGTCCAACTCACTGCTTAACCAACTGGGCATCAACCCGGCACTCATCGGCCAACAGCAGTTCTTTACCGGAGCCCGTTGCGACAAATGCGCGCACACCGGCTACAAGGGCCGCAAGGGTATACACGAGCTGCTCAATGCATCCGACCCCATCCGTGAGCTCATCACGCAGAACGTGCCCTCCATCGTACTCAAGCAAAAAGCCATTGAGCTGGGCATGAGCACCCTGCGAGAAGACGGCATCCAAAACATCTTTGAGGGTAACACAACCATTGAAGAAGTACTTAAATACACCTAATTGCTTGACGTAGCCCCTCACATCTGCTATTCTTTAAAGGTAATCAACAATTTTTCGTAAACTTACACCAAATATTATGGCTAATTTCAAATATACTGCACTTGACCAAAACGGTGTGGAAAAAACAGGTATCATCTCTGCCGACAGCAAAATGGCAGCCGCCGAGATGGTACGCGCCCAAGGGCTGTTGCTGCGTGAATGCGTAGAGACCTCCAAGAGCGCCAAGCCGTCCGCCCCCAAGGAAACCCGCAAAAAGGGCGACAAGAAGAAAAAGGCAAGCGGCGGCAAGGCCGGGGCATCCGTCAAGCAGAAGGAGCTGATGGTGTTCACGCGCCAGCTCGCCACGCTTATTGACGCAGGCCTGCCCCTGCTGCAAAGCCTTACCGTGCTGCAAAAGCAGGAGCCCAACCCCAACCTGCGAGCCACCATTGCAGCCATTGCAGACTCCGTACAGGGTGGTTCTACGTTCTCCGAGGCTCTCAGCGCGTATCCCAAGCTGTTCAACCGCCTGTTTGTCAACATGGTGAAGGCCGGTGAAATCGGCGGTGTGCTTGAGGTAGTATTGCGCCGTTTGGCAGAGTACCAGGAAAAAGCCAACAAGCTGCGCAGCAAGGTGGTATCTGCCATGGTATACCCCACCATCATTTTGGTGATTGCCGTGGGTATTCTCGTATTCCTCATGCTCGTTATCGTGCCGGAGTTCAAGGTCATGTTCGAGGGTCAAGGCATGGAGCTGCCGGCGCTCTCCGAGTTCGTGTTCAACTTCTCGGACATTTGTATGCACTGTACGGTGCCATACATCCCCAACGCCATCTTCATTCTGCTGTTGGTAGGTGCAGCCATTGCCGGTTTGGCCGCGTGGAAACGCACCCCTGCCGGTGGTAAAGCCATGGATGCCTTTATGCTTAAGGTACCCAAGCTGGGCCACCTCAACCGCGTGAGTGCCGTAGCCCGCTTCTCCCGCACCTTCGGTACCTTGGTATCCTCCGGTGTGCCGATTCTGCAAGCCCTCATGATTACCCGCGACACTGCCGGTAACGTGATTGTGGCAGACTCCGTCAACAAGATTCATGATGCCGTGCGAGAGGGTGAATCCATCGTTACCCCCATGAGTGCCGCCTCCAATATCTTCCCCGCCATGATGATCTCCATGGTAGACGTGGGTGAAGAGACCGGCCAGCTGCCCGACATGCTCATGAAGGTGGCAGAGGTATACGATGAAGAGGTGGACAACAGTGTGACCGCCCTTACCGCCATGCTTGAGCCGCTCATGATTGTGTTCTTGGCCGTTGTGGTAGGTAGCATCGTGATGGCCATGTTCATGCCGATGATGGAAGTTATCAAGAACGTCTAAAGGCGATGAAACTCCGCATTAACAGACAAGCCAAAGGCTTTACGCTGATAGAGATATTGGTGGTGATTGCCATCTTGGCAGCGCTGACAGCAATCTCTTGGGTGGCATTCGGTGCCGTGCAGAGCAAGGAGGCGAACAACACCGCCAACATGCATATCGAAAAGATGGCAGCTGCACTCAACGAGTACAAGGCCAATGCCCCCACCCCCATGCTTTGGGGGGATGGCGACGAGGCCAGTGCCAATGCGCTTTACCAGATGCTCAACAGCGACTTTGACGGAGATGGTGCCCCGGACAAAGGGCTTACCCCCTACTGCAAAGAGCTGCAATACTACGATATGGGCAGCGGTGAAAAGCCGGAGGGTATTCTCTACACCGAAATCGGTAAGAGACAATATGCCATCATCGACCCCTGGAACAACTATTACCGCTACCGCTTGGGCTATGCACAGAGTGGCCCCAAAACCCACTCCGGCAAAACCAACAAGCGTGGTAAAGGCGGTGGCAAAGAGCAAAAAGGCAAGGGAATTAATGTGGACTTCGACATCTTCTCCCTGGGCGAGGACGGCTTGGGTGACGGCAAGAACAACAAGGGGGAGAATGAGGATAATGTCTCCAACATCAAGTTCCTGACCAAATAACCCATCATCATCAACATTTTACCAGTGCCCGTACTTTTCAGGAAGCACGGGCACTTTTATCAAATAAAAACAATAACAAAACACATGAAGCTCAGTTCCCTTATTCCGGTCATTTTAGTATCCATGTGTACCGTATCCCTTACCACTGCATGCGGTCAAAAAGAGGCAGCACAGCAGGCAGAGCGGGTCCCAGGCCCAACAGCAGCGGCAGAGGCATTGGTTAAGCGGATGACCCCTCAGTTTACCGATAAAGTCATCTTCCGCCTCGATGCTCAAAATAGCACCCCGACCATTACCGGCAACGGAGGCAAAATATGCATCACTGCCGCCAATCAACGGGAGTGTATACGTGCATACGGGTTCTACCTGCGCAACATTGCCCATGTACATTTCTCTTGGAATGGAGACAACAGCAGCGGCGCACAATTTGTGATACCCACCACCTGTGTGAAAGTACCTGCCGCCCTGCCCTTTAACTATGCTTACAATTATTGCACGCTGAGCTACAGCGGGGCGCATTGGGATAAAGCCCGTTGGGAGCGCGAGCTGGATATGCTGGCACTTAACGGGTTTCAATACGTACTCGTAACCTCGGGGTTGGAAAAAGTTTGGCAGAATTTCCTGCGCGAGCTGGAATACCCGGAGGAGAAGATTAAGGCCTACATACCCAACCCCGCATACTCCGCATGGTGGAACATGGGGAATTTGGAGGGTGAGGGAGGCCCGATTTCTCAAAGCCTCATCGACAGCGAGGCAGAGCTGGGGCAGTTCATCGTTAAAAGATTAAACGAGCTGGGCATGGAGCCTGTGCTGCAAGGCTATGTGGGCTTTGTACCGCACGATATACCCCAAGCAGGCATTAACGGCAAAATATTAGGGCAAGGCAAATGGTGTGGCTACAACCGCCCGGCTGTACTGCAACCCACGGCTGAGGCTTTTGAAAGCCTTGCCGCATTATGGTACAAACACCTGCACCAAGTATACGGCACCACAGCCAAGGTGTACGGCGGGGACCTCTTTCACGAGGGCGGTAAAAAAGGCAATACAGATTTAACAGCTGCTGCCCAAGCCGTGCAAAAAGCCATGCAGGCGGCCTCCCCGGGCTCCGTTTGGCTATTACAGGCTTGGGGTGGCAACCCCGACAAAAAACTACTGCAAGGTTGCACTGCCGAGCACACCATCATATTGGCACTCAACAAAAACTTGTCTGCCAAAAGCCCCAAAAACTTCAATTACAATAACCTGCCGTTTGTGTGGTGTGAGCTTGCCAACTTTGGCGGTAACAACGGCTTATACGGCGGGGCGGAAGTGCTGGAGCAGCTCAGCTCCGAGCAATCAAAAGCCATTGGTATAGGCCTTATCTCTGAGGGGCTTGAAACCAACCCGTTATACTATGCCCTGCTCTACGAGCGAGTAAATAACCGTGGTATTATCGACCGCGAGCAATTCCTCACACATTATGCAAAAGCTCGCTACGGCAACACCAACGAACGGTTAATGGAGGCTTTGCGTCTGATTATGAACGGTATCTACAAACCGGATAAAATGCGCGAAGGTTGCTTGGAAAACATCATCTGTGCCCGCCCCAACCTGGATGCCAAAAAAGCCTCCACGTGGTCTAACCCGCATATGTACTATAACCCGCAAGAGGTAGAAACAGCCGCGCGCAAAATGTTGGCTGCCGGCGTAGAGATGGGAGAAAGCCTTACCTCCTTAGAAACCTACCGCTACGACTTGGCAGACCTGTGCCGCCAGGTGCTGGCAGACCGCGCACGCCCGCAACTGCAACGCTGCAAGGAAGCCTACGCTAAAAAAGATAAAGAAGCCTTTGCGCAGGAAAGCGCAGTATTCTTACAGCTGATTAGGGATACGGCAGAGGTGCTGCGATGCACCGAGCATTTCCTGTTGGGGGCTTATTTAGAGGGAGCCGCCAACCGCGGCACAACCCCGGCAGATAAGGAGGCTAACACCCGCGCCCTGCGCCGCCTCATCACCACTTGGCGCCCGGATATCAGCGTACTTAACGACTACGCCCACCGTCAATATGCCGAGCTGATGCAACACTACTATGCCGAGCGTTGGAAGGCCTATTTTGAGCTGTGCACGGCTCAATTAGAGGGCACAGCCACAGCCGCAGACTTAGGCTCTGCAGAAAAGCAGATTACCACCAACAACGGCGAGGCCGTGGAGTATGTCAACATCAAAAACCCGAGGCTGGATGCTATTGACACCGCCTTTGCAACCATGAAGCTCCCTCTGCTCACCAAACCGAGCGGAGATATCATGCAGATTGCTGACAAGATACTGAACAAACAGTAACGCCCCCACAGGCATCTTACAACAACAGCCTTTCCTCCCGTGCGGACGAAAGGCTGTTTTTGATAAGACGGTGTAATACATACAAATTGGTAGTTGCGAGGTAACATACGAAATACGAAATACCCGTCTTCGCCTCTCCGAGGCTACGCCGAGGCAAGCGAAATACGAAGTCAATTTAGTTCGGCATTGCTATCTCAACGCTTACTGCCGTAATTACACCAGTAACTTATGCAAGGCTTTGCAACATTGCGCCGCAGGCGCCTAACTTTAAAATTCGTATTTCGTATATCGTAATTCGTATTTACAAATTGCCATTTATCCGGGAGCATTCATGCCTAAAGCCCCACCGATATCAACAAAAATATGTTTAACGGGTACTTGTTCTAACGGCATGTTACTTGACGGAGCGACCGGGGCGGCGGCGGCGCGGCCCCGGTGGAGCAGAGCGCAAACGCTGCATGCGCTGTTGCAGCTCCTTAATGCGGGCATCATCATAGTTTTGTAACAGGGTCCGAATCTCTTGCTCTTGCTGGGTGCGCCCCTGCTCATGCTGCGGATGCATGGCCACCAGCATGACCAGGCGCTCTCGCATCTCGGGCGTAAAGTCTGCACGCTCCGTCAAAAAGGATAAAATAGCCAGAGTACGCTCGTTTTCTTTTGCGGCGGAATCTGGCTGCCCCTGTTGTTTCAGCTTCATAGCGTATTTATCGCGAACGGAGAGGAACAACATGATCAGCTCACTGTCTGCCGGGTTATCCGCCAAAAGAGATTGCGCATAGGATGCCGCACGCGCGTAATCCACCTGCCCTAAAGCCGCCCCCTGCCCGGGGCGCTGCCCCAGGGCAGCCATGCGCACATACATGAAGGCAGCATCGTTGGAGTCCGGGTATTGCTTCAGGATAGACTCCAACAGGGAGGCCGCCGTCTCCCCATGAGGAGCTAAAAGCTTTACAACCTCATCATAAGGGGCAGCCAACAGCATTTCTACACGGCGTAACTGCACCTGCAAATTGTTTGGCTGTTCAAGCCACAAGGCTTGCAGCAATGAGGCCGTGCGAACAGCGAGTTGCTCTCGCTCTGCACGAGCGCGATCCTCTTGCCCCACACTGCGAACCGGCAAACGGTGTGAGCGATGCAAGGGAGCATGCCTGCGGAAAGCCCCTCCCCTGGCGGAATAGGATGCCGCTAATTGCAGGGCGCGCACCAATTGCAGGCGGGTCTCAAAATCCGCATCCGACGGCACCTGCTGCTCTAAGGCCAGCAACAGGTTAACGGATTCATCCGCAGCGCGTTTTCCCTCTGCCTGAGCCGCAATGGCTACCGCCAAGCCAATGGTTGCCTCCACACTGCTGAATGAGCCCGTAGGGGCGGATTGCGTAACACGGCGAAAGTAGGTTTCGGCCGTGGCATAATCCCCCGTTTTAAGCGCAATGGTGGCCAAAATGGAGGCGGCATCCATCACCTTGGCACTATCTGCCTGTTCTGCAAGTTGCTCATAATAGGGCATTAAGTCAAGCAATAAACGAGCATCTGCCTTGGAGGGGGTGAACACGGTGCCATCCTCATCTGCAGATGAAATCATAGAGGCAAAAATTCTCTGCAAACAAGCATCGGCAATTTGTTCATTTTTTTCGGCAAGGGCGCGTTGTTCATTCTCACGCAGCAGGGCACGGTCTGCCAACAAACGCTGCTCATTTTCATTTTTGAGGGCTTTGCTCACGCGCGCATAACCAATGCTCACGCTGGTGAAGAGCAGCCCCACCAACACAACAGCAGCATGGCTCCATACGGCAACGGCGGGGCGGCGGCGCATCCATAACACATAACGGCGCCAATACGATGCGGCACGCGCCTTAACGGGCTCCCCGTTGAGGTAGCGTTGCAAGTCCTCCGCCATTTCTGCCATAGAGGCATAGCGCTCCGTCGCCTCATAGGATGAAGCTTTGTTAATGATTGCCCCTAACTCACCATAACCTTTAAGTGGTGGTAAGAGCCCGTTGCAAATATTCTGCACCAGCTTGCCGGGCTCCGTTTCTCGGAAGACGGGGCGCTTGGCAAGCAACTCGTAGAGGGTAAGCCCCAAGCTGTATTGATCTCCCGCAAAAGAGTTAATACCTTTAAGCAGGCGCTCCGGTGCCATATAGCGCAGGGTGCCATCATGACTTTGGGTGACAAGCGGGGCGTCCTCCCCATTGTTGAGAATGGTGGCTAAACCGAAATCGCTCACCTGCAATACACCGGAGTTATCCAAAAGCAAGTTGCCGGGTTTTACATCTCGGTGCACCACACCGTTTTTATGAGCAAAAGCAAGAGCTTTGGCAGCCTGCAAGCCCACCGTTGCAACGGCTCGCTCATAGGGCATACCGGGAAACGCCGCACCTAAACGCCCTGCACTCACCCCTTTACCATTTACAAGGCCCATCACATAATAGCGATAGTGCCCCTCTTGCCCGGCACCGAATACCTCCACAATATTGGTGTGGCGTAATGCCGCAATCACGCGGGATTCATTTTCAAACGCCTCACTGTGGCGGGGGTCAGAGTTCCAAGATGGTGCCAAAATCTTAACCGCAACCTCACGGTGCAAGGACTCTTGGCGAGCGCGAAAAACCGTACCCATGCCACCGCTGCCGATTCGCTCCAGCAAATGGTAATCGCCCAAGCGCTCAGGGTAATGAGCCATGGCCGGTGCAGGTGGTTGTGTATGGCGGCTCAGCCCTTCCATATCAACCATTGCGGGTAAAAGCTCAGCCAAGTCATCTGCCACCTCTGCATGCTCAGCCAAAAAAGAATCGATGGTAACGGACTCCCCTGCCCGCAGTCGTGCCAAAAACGACTCGGCTAATTCTGCCACCAACTCTTCACGCTCTGATTCTGTCATTTTAGGGGGGGCGTTACATATCAAAATCCTTCACCAAATCCTGAAAGCGTTTTAAGGCGCGCACATAGCGAATACTGGCAGCCTTGGGGGCAATCTCCAGCACGGCAGCACATTCATTATTGCTGAGTTCTTCAAAATGACGCAGCTCCAGAATCTCGCGATCATGCGCGGGCAACTCATTCAGAATACGGCGAGCCATGGCCTGGCGCTCCAAGCGTTCCAAATGCGTACGGGGGCTGGAGATACTGTCGGCAAAATGCGCCCAAGCATCCATGGAGTGCTCCTCTTCCTCATCCTCCCATGTGCTTTCCTTCATGGCATCTCGCTTACCGGCAGCAAGGTGCCGCCGCTCCAAGTCTGTAAGAGTTTGCAGCGCAATTTTGCGCAGTTTCACAAACATGGGCACTTCGGGGCGGTTTTGCAGGTAATCCATCCGGCGTCCACATGCCATATAAGCCTCTTGGGCTACATCGTCTGCGCTCATACGGCGCAGCATCACACGGGGCATACGCGTAGCCAGCAAGCGCACCAAGCGATCCCGGTGCTCAAGCCATACCTCTGCAAGCCATAAATTACGGGGCGTCTCATCCATACTCATGACATTATACAGATAAGAACGCAATAAACGGCGCAGATTCTACAAAAAAACGACGCGGTTACTCCGTAAGAGCCTCCTCACGCAGGTCGCGGGTCATCAGCTCCTCCAATGCTTGGCGAGCAGGTTTAGCGCAGTAGAGGATTTCATACATGGCATCCGTAATAGGCGTGCGCACCCCCAGCTTGCGAGCCAACTGATAAGTAGAAAGCGTGTTGGGAATCCCCTCCACCACCTGCCCGATGCGGGCTTGGCATTCATCCACAGGCACCCCCTTGGCAATCAAACGGCCGGAGGTAAGATTACGGCTATGTTCGGAGTAGCATGTTACCACCAAATCACCCATGCCGGAGAGCCCCATAAACGTATCCATACGGCCACCGCGTGCCATGCCGATGCGGGTCATCTCTGCCAAGCCGCGAGTAGCCAACGCCGCACGGGCATTATCGCCCAACCCCAAACCGGCACAAATACCGCTGGCCAAGGCAAACACATTCTTGATAGCACCGCCTATTTGCATGCTCACCACGTCGTCTGTAGTGTACACACGCAGGTAGGGCGTGCTCATGCGGTGTTGCACGGCACGGGCTATCTCCTTATCCGCAAAGCCTATCAGGGTAAGGCTGGGCAGCTCCAATACAATATCCTCTGCATGGTTGGGGCCGGAAAGCGCACCAACGGGGCATTTGACCACGCTCTCCAATATCTCGGTCATCAACAGGTTGGTGTCCTTTTCTATGCCCTTGGTGCAACTTACCACCACGGCATTATCTGCCAGCCCCACATTCGCCAGGCTTTGAGCAACACTGCGCATGGCCACACTGGGCACCACAACAATCACCAAATCTGCACCGGCTACGTCATCCCAACTGCTGGTCACCAGCACATTAGCAGGCAACGGACGCGCCCCCTGTACACGGCACAAACTGTGACGCGTTTCACGAATGATTGAGGCCTCCTCCTCGCGGTAAGTCCACAATACTACTTCATCCCCACTGTATGACGCGGTAAGAGCCAAGGCGGTACCCCAGGCACCACCACCGATAACAGCCGTTTTCTTATATTGGAGAGACATATAATCAAAAAAGTTTATTTTTTAGAAAATGCTTTAGGTTCTGTCCCGTTACAGAGACGCACAATATTGGAACGGTGTTTCCACACCACCAATGCAAAGATAAGCCCCAGCAAGCCCAGCACCATACCGTCTGCCACACTGCAAGAGGCATCCTGACAACAGAAGATATACACAGCCGCCCCCATCATGGAGAAACCGGCCATCATGCTGGAGAGCGACACATAACGCGTAAGCACCATCATGAGAATCCACGTCAGCAACGCAGCGCCACCCACGATAGGAGATATGGCAAAAAGACAGCCACCCGTTGTAGCTACACCTTTACCACCTTTGAAATTTAAGTAGCAGGTAAATGTATGCCCCAGTATCAGCGCAAACAACACGCCCAGGTACCACCCCATTTGCCCTGCACTGAATGCCGTAACATCCCCACCCAAATGATGTGCCATATACAGCAACGGCAAGTAGCCTTTCAAAAAATCACAAATAAACACCGGTATGCCCCACTTTTTGCCGAGAACTCGCACGGCATTGGTGGCACCAATGTTTTTGGAGCCATGCTCTCGCAAGTCCAACCCATTGAGTCGGCCTGCCAGGTATCCGAACGGCACCGCACCTATCAAGTACGCCGCCACAATGTAAATAACATTCTCTACCATGTGCATTCAGTATACCCCCAAATCCCCCGAAATGCAAACTTTTTTTACGGTTTTGTTAAGGAATTGAGAAGAAAGCGCCTTTTGTCATTAAATCTGCAAGATTTCAGCTATTTCAATTTTTGAGTTTTTCTATTGCCAAGCCAACGCAAAAACCTAATACCAAGCAACATTTGTCCAGCAAACATAGTCGGCATTAAAAATCGATAATCCGGTGTCGGAGTTACTATAATAAAGCCCGAGAAATACACAAGCATGCTCAGTCCTATGTATACATATGCCTTATCAAAAAGAGAATATAATTTTTCCCTTTTAATTCTGACGCATGACAAGATTACGGTAATTAACACCATAATAACTGTCATCCACCTTAAACAAACCTCTTTGACGCGCATTCCAAACACTATATTCCAAGCTTTATCGTTAGCTCGTACCATGGGATAAAAAATCTCTACAACATCTCTGACAACAGGGGGAAATCCCCCTCCGCAATAAAATTGAATAATTTGCAACATCTTTGCACCCAACATACGCTCAGGATTATTCAGCCATTCATGTATGTACATCTCTTTTAAATCGTCTATTTGATTACCATTTTTTATACCGTTCCAATACGAGGTAATGGTATAATCAACCTTCTCGTTATCGTTTTCTATGAGATTTTTATCGTACAATTCATCCAACTTACCGTCCAACAAATATGCAATCTTGATGTCAGACACCAACATTGGTGTTATTGGATGCGCCTTTGGCACAGAAAACAGAACATCAACAGCGGGCATAAGAAGCAAAACAAACGCACCAAATGAGCCCGCAACCCACATCATTCTTTTTATTAAACAGAGCGATCTAAACTTTTCTATAGCCATTAATATAGCATATAATATAATCGGGGCTGAAATCAAAAATATTTTTCGATAATCACAGCAATGCCATAAGATAAATATGCCAAATGGCAAGAAGAAGAACGCACTTCGTTTACTAGGAGACCTATAGCATAAAACAACAATAGCAATTAATGGTAATAAGAGGTGCATCAAGATTTGATCAAGCCCCCATAATCTACAACATCCGTTGTGATAATATGATACAAAAAAGAGCAAAAAAGCTGCATTATATAAATACAAATTTTTAAAGAGCAAACGAAAAAGATACGCGGCTGATACAACTGTGATAGCAATGAAAAAAATCGCAAATAACTGTAACACTTTATATCCACTAATGGATATAGCAAAAAAAGAAAGCATTTTTTTTACTATTATACCTTCGAGCACAAACAACGATGAATGCCAATTGGTAATCAAATCATTGTCGATATTAAATGCATACGTATATTTTGCATCAGCAGAAAGATTTGAGCCGTTTGATCCGGGCAAGAAAAAGGAAATTATTATTATAAATACCAATAAAGGTATCGCATATAATACAAATTTCCTGAAAAACTCTCTTTTACTTGGATTCATGATATTCTTTTTCGGTATTCACATTCCAGATATTATCTTTTGTCGTAACACCGTCAGAGATATTTTTGGCGGCCTCCATGGCAGAGAGCATGGAGTGGTCCATATTGTTGTAGCGGTGCATGCCGTTGCGCCCCACTAAGTAGAGG